>JAFVXO010000070.1 GCA_017501105.1 Clostridia bacterium
TGTGATGACTTCATTATAAGAAAAAGTACGCAAAAAACACCACCGCATCAGCTTTACATTTCCGCAACATGACTTTACATACCTACAAATTCAAGTTTATCGGTCTATATGAGTTATTTAATCATGCGGCTGCAATATATACAAGAACAGTCCCGGCAGGATTGCCTGCCGGGACTGGAACTGTTTTACGGACACCCGCCATTATCCATGGCTTATTTTTTTGCAGTTTCTCGTTAATACACCTCTTGGGCATGACCTCTAACCCTCTATCCAAAGGTCTCTGCTGCATGGACAACCCGCAGCATCTCCGGCTCCACCCTGTCTCGACCGTAGGCGTCCAGGAACCGAGATGCGTATCGATCCGTATGCAGGTTATACCACAGCGTCCATATTCCCCAGAAAAGGTCAATATGCCTGTCTCCGACGCCTCCGTTGCCCAGATCGATAAAGGCGCTGAATCTTCCGCCTTCTAGCATTACGTTAGGCAGGCAGTAGTCCCCGTGAATCAACGTGTCCTGGGCGAAGGTCGCCCTGTTGTCATCCACCAGGCGCCAGGCCTCATCTGCAGAGGAAAACGCAAGTTCCTCTCCGTATTTCAATGGGCCAAAAACACCCTGTCGGTAATTGTCGTCCACTGTATTTAGGTAGGTTTCGGTTCTGTTTTTCACGGGGCAATCAACATAGTCTATATCGTGCAGCATACGCAGAATTTCTGCCAGCGTGTCACAGAGTTTCTCCGGATGAGCCAAATATTGGGCAGATGTGCAGTCGCTACCCTTCGCCCGCTCCGTCAACAGCCAATCGCGCTCTCCAGATAGATACTCCAGCACACGAGGCGCTAACCCCTTGGAGTTAAAGTATCGGTTCATCTGAGCCTCATCACTTAGGGTCCCTGCCGCTGCCGATTTGAGAAAATAGCCGTCGCCCTTGTCTATATAGATCACACGGGCCTCTGGAGAGCAGCTACTGTCAAAAACCTGTGCACCACACAATACCCGGTGAAACTCCTCCGGGTATTGCGACAAATCTATTTTTATAGGTTTAAGTATCAATATCCCAGCTCCTGTCCTACCAGGATAACCTTAATCCTGCCCGGCACTAAAGACAGTCTGGTAATTACTGTCTGTGCGCAGATACAATCCTGGGAAGTGCAATCTGCACAGCGACCTGTGGTTGCACATGGAGTCTTGCGATTAAGTCTCACCGTATTGGCAGGGGCTGCAATGTTACGGGTTCTCTTGATGCCGCTGTCCACATCGGCTACAACTTTGTTCATGCCAGTCACCACGATGACGTTCTCCGGGCCAAAGCAGAGATATGCCAGGCGGCTACCTCTACCGTCTACGTTAACCAACTCTCCATCCAGAGTGATGGCATTGGTGCTCATAAAGAAGTAATCGCAGCCCAGTAGCTGAGCATTGATCACCTTCTGCTCCTCTGGAGTAGTTGCTTTAGCCCTATCGATTACGTTATAGCCCTTACCCTGTATGGCGTCATAGAAGCCAATTTCTCCCAGAGTCATGGAGCCTCCCCATCCTATACTGGATCCCTGGGGCATGAGGGACAGTATTTTGTCCATAGCCTCCTCTGCCGTGGCGCAGTAATATCCATCCATGTGGCGCCTGGTCAGATTGGCAATAATGGTTTTTGCTGTATTTTCGTAGGATTGCTGTTTGGCTGTCATTGTTCCCCTCCTTATTTGTCTATTTATATTCCATGGCCACATGGGGAATGCCTTCTTCCAGAAATTCCTCCGACGTAACCACAAATCCGATTTTCTCATAGAATCCCAGGGCATGTTTCTGGGCGTTGATTACGATGGTATCGCAGTTAAAGGTTCTCTTAATCTCAGGCAGTGCCAGCCCCATAAGACGGGAGCCAAGACCCTGTCCGTGGACGATGGACAGCACTCTGCCAATTTTCACATGGCCGTCTTCTGTACGGTAGGCCCTCATATATGCCTTTACCTGACCGTCCTCTTCCAGGAAGCAGTGCAGCGCGTCATAGTCC
The DNA here is from genome assembly GCA_017501105.1 of Clostridia bacterium. Classification (GTDB taxonomy): domain Bacteria; phylum Bacillota; class Clostridia; order RGIG7378; family RGIG7378; genus RGIG7378. The sequence continues at coordinate 2,011 of JAFVXO010000070.1, forward strand.
ACACCGTCAAAATCCTGACAGATTATCCTCTGCTCCAACAGGAATATGGTGGTCCTGGCCCGCACGATTTCGTACAGTTCTCTGGTGGTTAACTGGTCAAAAAATTTGCTCTTAAATTCCAATGTTGTTCTCTCCTATATTGGTTAACTAATCGGCAATATCCAGGCTAACTATTTTGTTTGCAAAGAAGAGTTTGCCGAAAATGTATTTGGTAGAGGCGCTCTCCGTCAGGGTAATAACCTCTCCCCGGTAAAGATCTAGCCCCTCTGCCATAGCCGGACCCTTAACTGTTTCCTCCACCTGGTCAAGATAGTACACCTTGGCGCCGTCTAAAGTCTTGCCCGAATCAACTGCATCCTCCAGCTCATACACATAGTAGTAGGAGTCAGCAAGGCTGTAAGATGTGGACATTATTACTTTTCCCTCCGGGGTGAAGCAAATGCCCTGGACCTGATCTCGAATGGAATAAACTGCCACTGGAGTTGTCAGATCCCCAACAGCATATTTGCTGCAGATGGCATAATGTGTGCCCTCTGCTGTTTCAAAAATATGGTCCTCCACCTTTTCGTACTTATCGTTATAGAAAGAGCCCACATATAGGTATTGGTCGTCTCCATACAGGAAGGATGCCCTATTGTTTACCTCTACTCCGGGGCCTATGTCGATCTGGTCTCCGTTTCTGGCACTCAGGAGGCTATCCAGAGAAAATGTATATATTCTGCTGCCAGTTCCTATGTATACGTAATCTCCGGAGGTTGCGATACCTCCTGCGTGGCCGTCAAATGCCTCTCCGTTGCTGCTGAGAGTTACATAGTATGCCTGGTTGTCCAGAGTGGTCACATATACTCGGGACGCCTCTCCGCCTGTCATGTAGCCAGATACTAAAATCAGGTCCTCTCCGTCCACCACAGCAATTCCCTGGCACACGAACCCGTCGTTAAGTCCTGGATTTTTGCATAGGTTGGTTTTCTCGGAATAGTACTCCGAATATAGCCCAAACTTGGCCAGATTCAGGCCGCCAATCACCAGCACAAACAGTGCCAGAATTGATGCAAGTACGACGGCTAAGATTTTGCCGGTTTTCTTTAATGCTTTCATGTAGTTCTCCTACCCCTTTACGTGTATTCCAGCGAGTTCAGCCTGCCTACGGACATATGCTGCCGCCTGCTTGTAGGCCTCAAAATCCGGCAGATGTTCTACAAAGAATGGCATGTCCGGGCCTAACTTGTCTACCATCTGCAGTATTTTGCCGTAATCCAATGTACCCTTGCCCGGCATAACCTCCCGAATCACCGTGGTGAACTCAGGTTCCATGAGCACGTCCTTGCCGTGTATGCTCTTGATATACGGCCCCAACA
>JAFVXO010000071.1 GCA_017501105.1 Clostridia bacterium
AAAAAACTCCCCTTTTTCGTGTCAGAGGAGTTTTTTATGGAGCTACTGGCCGGGATCGAACCGGCGACCTGCTGATTACGAATCAGCTGCTCTGCCAACTGAGCCACAGTAGCAAAACCAAGGTGAAGTTTACCCGACAATACAGCGGTTGTCAACAAAACAGGCGGGCCTATGACCTGCAGCAGGAAATGACTGCAACCATGCTGCCTCTCTGCAGTCCATTTCGCCTGTGGGAATAGAATTTGTCCTCATTGCAGCAGGTACACAAATCGCACACAGATATATTCCCGGACCTTAATCCTGCACCTAGCAGGACCTGTCTGTTAATCCCTATCAGGTCCACCTTGTACTTGCCTCCTGCCAGATTGCGAACATACGGGTCTACCATGTCGCCCAGCTGCTCCCTCATGGCATCAGGCACATCTGCATGGGTCTCAAAGCAGCACTGACCGATGCATGGGCCTATGGATGCCCTGATTTGCTGTGGATCGGATCCAAACCTCTCCACCATGGCCTCAACTAATCGGGACCCTATAGATGACGCAGTCCCCTTCCATCCAGCATGGGCCGTTCCCACTGCCTGATGGACAGGATCGTATACCATCACAGGACAACAGTCCGCATAGAAGGTCACCAGGGTAACTGCCGGGTCGTCAGTTATCAGCCCATCGCATTCCGCAAATGCCTGCTCCCTGCTGAGGCCATTACCTGCCAGACGGCTGTCCACCTGCTCGATAACGGTGCCGTGGACCTGTTTAGACAAACAGAGGCTACCGGGATCTACCCCGATGGCCTCCGACAATAATCTATAGTTTTCGACGACATTCTCCTGACTGTCCCCGGTATTCAGCGTGAAGTTAAGGGACGCACAATGTCCTGCACTTACACCGCCCTTCCGCAGAGAGAAACCATGCCTCACCTGTGACAGGGAGTCATATGCCACAAACTGCACATCACCATGGGAACGAATCTGGTACGACATCTTACTTGGGTGCCCTCATAAGCAGGGCTGTCCAGTCACCGCTGGTCTTGGCAGAAACCTTGGCAAATCCAGCTGACTCCAGTGCCTCCAGCACCTCCTCTGCCCTCTCAGTAATAATACCGGAGCACAGCAGCAGTCCGTCGGGCTTTATGTAGGACTTGAACAGGTCCTTCATGGCCTTGATAATATCTGCCACAATGTTTGCGGTAATCAGGTCATACTCCCTATCGGGAATCTTGTTTGCAAATGCCGCATTGCCCAGCACATTTCCGGTCATCACGTTGTAGCGATTGTCTGGGAAACCGTTTACCTTCATGTTTTCGGCAGCTGTCTCAGTGGCAATGCTGTCGATATCTACCAAGGTTGCATGTTCTGCACCTGCATATAGTGCTGCAATGGCCAGGATTCCGCTGCCACAGCCCATGTCAAGCACTTTATCTCCGGGTCGAGCATTCTCCTCGATGTACTCCAGGCAGAGCTTGGTGGTGTGATGCTGACCTGTTCCAAATGCCATACCGGGATCGATGCGGATAATAGTCCTGTTGCCCGGATCCTCTACATGCTCCCATGTGGGGCTGACAATAAATGTGTCGCCTACTGCAAAGGGCTTAAAGTACTTCTTCCAGTTGTTTGCCCAGTCCTGGTCGTCCACATAGGCCTTGGAAACAGTTACATTTTCCATGCCGGACAGTTGGGCTGCAATGTCGCTATACAGCTCGTTGCCCACCTGGTCGTCATTCATATAGGTCTTGATGTAGACAAAGTCGTCGCTGCCATTTAGCAACTCATCGTCCACATAGTCCCAGAACTGCTTGTTGTTCTCCAAAAACTCGCGGATGTCGTTTTTGTCCTCAATGGACACTCCCATTACGCCGAAATCGTAGATCTCTGCGCATACAATGTCTGTCAATTCGGGTATTGTTCTGGCTGTCAGTTCAATAAGTCTCATGTGGTCACCTACTTGAATTTCTTTTTTACTCGGTCGAAGAAGTTTTTGCTGTTCTCAAAGGAATCTCCGCTGATCTCGCCGAACTTCCTGAGCAGATCCTTTTGTTTCTCGTTCAGGTGACGAGGGACGTCGATGTAGAACTTCACGTACTGGTCTCCTCTGTTGCTGCTGCGGATAATAGGCATTCCCTTGCCCTTTAATCTTATCACAGTATCGGTCTGTGTGCCTGCAGGAACATTATATTTTACTCTGCCATCGATGGTGGGAATCTCAATCTCCGCTCCCAGTGCTGCCTGAGCAAATGTCAGAGGCAGTTTGCAGATAACGTCGCTGCCCTGGCGTTCAAACAATTCGTGGTGCTGGACAGAGATATTAACGATAACGTTGCCGTTGGGGCCACCGTTGCTACCAGCATTGCCGGCTCCACCGACGGAAATTGCCTGACCGTCATCTATGCCTGCGGGAATCTTGACAGAAATCCTGTGCTGCTTTCTATTTGTGCCCTTGCCTCCGCACTTGGTGCAGGGTTCCTTGACGATTTTACCAGTACCGTGGCAGGCGTCACACTCCTTAACGGTTGTGTACTGTGCGAAGCCCATATTCTGGCGAACGTTAATTCTACCGCTGCCGCCGCACATGGAACACTTTGTTACAGAATTGGGGTCCTTGGCTCCACTGCCCTGGCAAGTGTCACACTTTTCCGTCCTATAGTAGCTGATTTCCTTGTCAACTCCAGATGCAGCCTCTTCAAAACTAATAGTTACATTGACCTCTATATCCTGTCCCTTGCGAGGAGCGTTGGGATTAGCAGATCTGGTACCACCGCCAAAGAAGGAGTCAAATATGTCGCCGAAATCAAAGCCTGCGCCGCCAAAACCACCGAAGCCGCCAAATCCTCCACCGGCTCCGCCGGCTGCAGGATCAAAGGCCGCATGTCCAAACTGGTCGTACTTTGCCTTCTTCTGGGGATCGCTGAGGACACTGTAGGCCTCGTTGACCTCCTTGAACCTTTCCTCAGCCTCCTTGTCTCCCGGATGGATATCGGGATGGTACTGCTTGGCTTTCTTTCTAAAGGCCTTCTTTATTTCGTCGTCAGAGGCTCCTTTGGTTAGTCCCAGCGCCTCATAATAATCTCTCTTTTCCGCCATTATTGTCTTCCTCGAAACACTGCCACCACCCTTTCCTATGTACATCTGTGGCAGCGAATACTTACTTCCTGATTACAGGTCACGTCCCGCGGGAGAAATCCTCTCCGCGGGACAATGATACCTGTTGATTTTGTTGCAATTAGTTGTTGTTGTCTACCTCGGTGTAGTCAGCATCATAATATGTCTGACCGTCGGCTGTTGTGCCTGTACCTGCTCCATCAGCTCCGGGCTGGGGGCCTGCCTGCTTGTAGACCTTCTCAGATACTGCGTATACAGCCTGAGTCAGAGTCTCCATTGCGGCCTTGATAGCCTGAATGTCAGTGCCCTTGAGGGCTTCCTTGACACCGTTGCAGGCGTTCTCGATGGAGGATTTGTCGCCTGCGTCCATCTTGTCGCCCATTTCCTTGACCATCTTCTCTGCCTGATAGACTGTTGCGTCGGCCTGGTTTCTGGTGTCGATATCTTCCTTCTTCTTCCTGTCCTCCTCGGCGAACTTCTCGGCCTCCTTAACGGCCTTGTCGATGTCCTCCTTGGACAGGTTTGTGGATGCCGTAATTGTTACCTTCTGCTCGTTGCCTGTGCCCAGGTCCTTGGCGGAAACGTTAACGATACCGTTTGCGTCGATATCGAAGGTTACCTCGATCTGAGGAATACCTCTGGGTGCAGGAGCAATACCTGTCAAGCTAAAGCGGCCAAGTGTCTTGTTGCCGGCTGCCATTTCTCTCTCTCCCTGGAGAACGTGAATCTCAACGGATGTCTGTCCATCTGCAGCTGTGGAGAATA
>JAFVXO010000072.1 GCA_017501105.1 Clostridia bacterium
TGAAGACGGTACAGAGGACGTTACAGCAGATGTTCCAACAGCGACACCAACACCCACACCTACGCCTGCTCCAGAGGCCACTGCAACACCGGCTCCCCAGGATCCCACATCCACACCGGCGGCAGGAGATACAGATAAGGACAACGACGGCACGGTTTGGATTATTGTTGGGGTTTCCGCTGCAGTTCTTGCGGGAGCAGGAGTCGCCACATTCTTCTTCGTCAGAAAGAGGAAATAGGCATATAACAGCTTATTAAGTCAGGAACCTACGACTACGGTCATAGGTTCCTTTTTTGTGCCCAATATGAGAAGTAAAACTCTCTGGTGCACAAGACAGGGTTGACTTGAGGTGTATAATATATGTTGTCGAAAGATAATATATTTTAGGTTAGGAGCTCAGTTCTCCAGGCTTAAGAGAAACGAAAAGTGATGGATATTAAACCTTTTGAAAATAAAATCTGGTTATCGTCCCCTACTATGCACGGTGAGGAGCTGGAATACGTCAGGGAGGCCTACGAGACCAACTGGATGTCTACCGTGGGTGAAAACATCAATGAAGCAGAGCGAGTTGTAGCAGAGAAGATTGGTCGCAAGTTTGCCCTGAGCTTGTCGGCAGGCACAGCAGCCCTGCATATGGCTGTAAAGTTGGCAGGAATCAAGCCGGGAGATAAGGTGTTCTGCTCTGATTTGACCTTTGCCGCCACCGTTAACCCTGTGGTATACGAGCAGGCTGAACCCATATTTATCGACACAGAGAGGGACACCTGGAATATGGATCCGGTAGCCCTGGAGAGAGCCTTTGAGCTGTACCCGGAGGTAAAGCATGTGGTGTTGGTTAACCTCTACGGCGTTCCTGGTAAGATGGACCAGATTCGAGAGATTTGCAACAGACACGGAGCTTGCCTTATTGAGGATGCTGCAGAGTCTATGGGAGCTACATATAAGGGCAGGCAAACAGGCGCCTTTGGAAATTTGGGCGTACTATCATTTAACGGCAACAAGATTATTACTGGTTCTTCAGGCGGAATGTTGCTGACAGATGACCAGGAACAGGCCGTCAGGGCCAGAAAGTGGTCTACTCAGAGTCGGGAAAAGGCCGCATGGTATCAGCACGAGGAGATTGGCTACAACTACAGGATGAGCAACGTTATTGCAGGCGTGGTGAGGGGTCAGCTGCCCCATCTGGAGGAGCACATCTCCCAGAAGAAAGCAATCTACCTACGGTATAAAGAGGGACTAAAAGATCTGCCTGTTGCTATGAATCCCTACGACGAGGAAAACTCCCAGCCTAATTATTGGCTCAGTTGCATGTTGATTGATGATGCGGCAATGTGCAAACAGGTGCGTACCGACACAGAGGCCACCTACGTCAAGGAACCTGGGAAGACATGTCCTACAGAAGTTCTGGAGAGACTGGCAGTAATTAATGCCGAGGGAAGACCAATATGGAAGCCTATGCATATGCAGCCCATTTTCAGAAACCAACCTTTCGTGGCCAGAGATGGGTTCTCTGATGTGGGCATAGACTTGTTCCATAGAGGGCTATGTTTGCCCAGCGATAACAAGATGACTCCCGAGGAACAGGACGTGATTATCCGCGTGATTCGGGATTGTTTCAGCTGATATCCCAAGGAAACGACTAACCGCTCACCTTCCTGAGGACGGCGGCAATGACACCGGCAGCGAGGACAACCAGAATATGATCTAGATTATTGTTGGCGCAGTTGTTGTAGCAGCAATTGTTGCGGCAGTTGTAGTAATTGTTGTTGCTAAGAAGAAAAAGTAAGAAATGGGTTTAGAAATATCAAGACTGCAGAATCTTATAGGAACAGGCGGGGTTGAAAGGCTCCGCCTGAGCCACGTTGCCGTGTTTGGAATTGGCGGCGTTGGCGGACATGCCGTTGAGGCACTGGCCCGCAGTGGTGTCGGACGAATAACGCTGTGCGACAGCGACCTGGTGGAGGAGAGCAATCTGAACCGCCAGATAATAGCTTTGCATAGCACTATCGGTCGACTCAAGGTAGATGTGGCAGTAGACAGGATTAAGGACATTAATCCAGAGTGCTGTGTGACCACGTATCCCCTGTTTTATAATCAGGAAACATCAGATCAGTTTGACTTTTCTCAGTACGACTATGTGGTGGACGCCGTGGACACCGTGGCAGCCAAGATATCCATCGTAGAACGTTGTCGAGAGGCAGGAGTGCCTGTAATCAGTGCTATGGGAGCAGGCAACAAAATGGATGCTACCGCATTCAGAGTGGCAGATATCTACGACACCAAGGTTGATCCACTGGCCAGGGTTATGCGTCGGGAGCTCAAGGCCCGGGGTATCGACTCACTAAAATGTGTGTATTCCCAAGAGAATCCCCTAGAGTCAGTAGAGGAGAACGGCAAGCCTACCGAGAATGGCAAGCGCTGGGTCAGCGGTAGCACAGCTTGGGTCCCCTCTGTGGTTGGGTTAATAATGGCCGGAGAGGTTATAAAGGACCTGCTTCAGGGAAACTAAATCCGAAAATATCAGACAAAGGGCAACAGGCGGCTACGACCCTGCCAACACAGGCGGCGCTTGAGGCCTCCATCAAAAAGCCAGGCTGCCCCATATACTGTAGCCTTGTATTTATCGTAAGATTTGACTCCGTGATTCTCCACGGAGTTTTTTGTTATATGTATGTAGGAACCATCGTTGAGTGCTACAATGGGACTCCTGTGACTGTCGGGAATTGTCAGCTGGCGCTCTACGTTATAGCCATCCACCGAAAGCCGGCGAACATCCTTGAAATGGGGCAAGACGTTTATCCCGGTCAACCCAAGGCCGGACAGATATCTTACAAAACTGGGATCTGCGGCCTCGCCCTCCAGCTCCGGCTGGGCATAGACAGTTTCGGCAGCATTCATTGTGCCGGCGCTAATGCCAATAATGGTGCCATCCCAGTTTTCCAGACGCTGTTTCAGACAAATGCTGTGAAAATAGGCGTTTTGTGTGGGGACATGGCCTCCACAGAGAATAATGAGGTCAAAATCCATGAGCCTGTCCAGCTGCTCCGGATTGCGGTCGTCTACATATACTAGCTCCTGCAACTGAAATCCACTGGCGACAAAGGCCCCCTCAAACAGCTCCCTATACATATCGTTTACTTCGTGGCCATCAGGCATAGAACAGATCATCATAACCCGGGGAGTCAAGCCGCAGGCAGTCTTGAGCTTGTCCACAAAATGGTTTCGGCGGTCAAAGGAACAGGGGACCTTTACCCCCTTGCGCTGCTTATTGCCGCCCATGCTGCTTGTCAAAAATATATCCATGTACCTCTCCTCAGCTCAGGACGTTATCTTCCGCCAGCTCGATGCTGTGAATGTAAGGATGCTGCAGCATAATATCACTGGCCTGTACGCAGTTTAGTGCCGCATCGGCTTTGATCAGGGCGCTGCAGGTAAGGTTGCCATCGGCGTCGCGGCTGATGGTACTACGGATAGTTTTTCGGATAGCCAATACCTGTGCCAACTGATTGTAGTTGTTGTCGGAAACGGTATATACAACTCGATATGTACGCCAGTTCTTGGAGCGGAAGATCTTCCATTCTACAAACATGATCAGCTGAACAAACAGCACCATAAGAGTGCCGCCAACGGCGAGGATGTACATGCCTGTGCCCATTGCCATACCTATGGCTGCAGTAGCCCACATGCCTGCCGCGGTGGTTAGCCCCTGAATGTGTACGTGTTTGTGTAAAATCATGCCAGCGCCCAGGAAGCCGATGCCCGAGACGATGGTGGAAGCAACGCGAGAAGCGTCATAGTTTCCCGTAAATCCAAATTGGGAAATCAGGACAAAGATGGCTGCACCACTGCATATGAGGGCATGGGTTCGTACGCCTGCTTCCTTGTAGCGAAGCTCCCTCTCCATACCAATTGCGGTCCCTGCAGCAACAGCACCCAGCACTCTGAGCAACATAATCCATTCGTTCATTTCGGACCCTCCTATACAGATATAGCCTATTATATCAAAGTCTGGACCACTAATAGAACATATTAGCAAAAGTGTTTTGACAATATGTGCAATAGGAGTAGAATAACCCTTGATTATTGGTGAGAGCACATGATAAAGAAAAAAGCAGTTTTTAAAAGAGAAACGGATATGACTCAGGGCAACATCTGGATGCTGTTGCTCAGGTTTGCCGCGCCTCTGTTGCTAGGATATATATTTCAGCAGCTCTACAACACAGTAGACACATATGTTGTAGGCAATTTTGTCAGCACCGAGGCCTATGCGGCTGTAGGCAATGTGGGGCCTATTATCAATATGCTCATTGGCCTGTTTATGGGATTGTCCACAGGCGCAGGCGTGGTGTTGTCCCAGTATTACGGAGCGGGGGATCAGGAGAATGTATCCAGAGTGGTTCATACTCTGATGGGCATGACGCTGATACTGTCTGTGGTGATTTCCGTACTGGGCGTAGTTATGGTTGAGCCTATGTTGCCCTTGATGAAGATTCAGGAGCAGGCGGTCCACGACGAAGCGAAGACATACCTGACCATCTACTTTGCGGGATCTATAGGACTTATGGTTTACAACGCAGGAGCAGGCGTGTTGAGGGCTATAGGGGACTCCGCCAGACCCTTTATATTCCTGGTGGCAACGGCAGTTATGAATACAGGCCTGGACCTATTGTTCGTGCTGGTGTTTGATATGGGTGTGGCCGGTGTTGCCTATGCCACCGTAGTATCCCAGCTGGTGTCCGCTGTACTTATAGTCATTACATTAATGCGGGCTAAGGGATCCTACAGATTCTATTGGTCCAAGCTGCGCATGAATCTGAAAATATTAAAGCAAATTATTCGGGTGGGCTTGCCTTCTGCCCTGCAGCAGGCGGTCACATCGTTCTCAAACGTGTTCGTACAATCATACATCAATGCCTTTGGCTCTGCATGTATGGCAGGATGGACCACATATTCCAAACTGGACGCCTTTGCGCTCATACCTATGATGAGTATAGGCCTGGCATCTACCACCTTTGTGGGACAAAATTTGGGTGCAGGCAAGGTGGAACGAGCCAAGCAGGGTGTCAGGATTTCTCTGAGCATGGCGCTGATCAGTACTGCGGTGTTGTTGGTGCCTCTGATGGTATGGGCAAACCAGCTGTCTGTTGTGTTTAATCCGGATCCAGAGGTTGTGAAATACAGCGTGTTGATTATCCGCGTATTGTCGCCTTTCTACTTGTGCTGCTGTCTCAACCAAATATACGCAGGAGCGCTGAGGGGAGCGGGTGCAACCACCGTACCGATGATTATCATGCTCACGTCATTTGTTGCATTCAGGCAGGTATACCTGGCTATTGCTTCTGCGGTGTCGGATTCTGTAATATGGACCATCATGGGGTATCCGTTTGGCTGGATTTTGGCCAGCACCCTGTGTATGCTCTATTACAAGTTTGGCAACTGGGAGAGGAGAAAGATAGTTAAGAGGTAAAAAGTAAAAGGTAAGAAGTAAGAGGTAAGAGGTAAGAGGTAAGAGGTATGGAAGCTTTGTTCCAGAGGTCAAATTGCCATTAAAGGAACGAGGTTATATTACTTACCACTTATTCCCTTTTTCTCCTACCTCATACCTTTTACCTCTTACCTCTTACTTCTTACCTATTACCTATACCCTCTTACCTCTCACCTATTACCTATACTCTCTCCCCTTTTTCTTATCTTTCCTCTGCCGGCGAACAGGCGATAAGTCAGAAACAATATGCCGAACACTCCAGCACAGAGCACCGCCCCTGCTGTCAGCAGGAACAAAATGCCGAGGGCGGCGACTACATCTCCCATACACAACATAATCATCAATGCGCCTACAGCCATTGCAACTATAATTACGGCAAGCTCTTCAATGCTGGGCATGTTGGATCGGCGAACTACATGGATATTTGTGGACTTTGCTCTAAGTTGTGACATAATATCATCCTCCTGTACTGTTTATGTGGTAAAAGGATTAAATCTTACAAACAACGATGATTTTCTTTTACAACAACATGGTAAATCAGAAGGAGTCCTATAAACGGGACGTCCATTTGGCGGCGCGTACTGAAAAATCCACCAAGTTTTGGTGGATTTTGTCTTTTCTGTAGCTAGATCTTTTCTTTAATTGCAAACAGTGTGCGTACGGTTTTGTAGTGGCGACCTTTCAGCAATCGAAGAAGGATTCGGTGCAGGGTAGATAGCTGTGTCAGATAGGGGTTGCTCTCGTATTCCGGGAAATGTTCTCGTATGTATTTGGAAAAAGTCGACAGCAGGTCGGAGCAGGGATCAATCCGGGCAACCCGTACAGAACCTACCAGAAGAACATGGTTTACAGTGAGCATACACAGCTCATTACTGTACTTGTCAAACAGATTATGCTCCCGGAACCAGGAGAGAATATCGTCAAAAGCCATCAGGATTTCTTTGTTACGAGCCAGGGAACCGGAGTTCATGATGGATCCGGGCCTCTGGAGATAGCGGTACAGCTTGTCGTCTATTGTATATATAGAGTTTGCCAGGGCAAAAAGCTTGGTGCTGGTGCGGATGTCCTCGTACCAAACTCTGCTGGGATACCGGATGTCAGAATCAATGAACAGGCGACGACGCCATAGTCTGCACACCGCACTGGGCAGACTGAGCAAAAAGTCAGGCCTGTCGGCCAGGGAGAACTTTTCCTCAATCACAAAGGCGTTGGCCTGAACGGGGGAAAGATGGCCCTCCCCGTCATCGGAGTAGATATTGAATGCAATAATATCGGCGTCAGATAAGTCCACAGCACGGCTAAGAGTGCTCAGAGCGGTGGGTTCCAGAGTGTCATCGCTGTCTACAAAGAGCATGTATTCGCCCAAAGCAGCCTCCAAACCGGAGTTTCGCGCTCCTCCCAACCCCATGTTTTCCTGATGGATTACCCGAATCAGATCAGGGTGTTGTGCGGCTAAGCTGTCGCAGATTTGTGGACAGAGACCATCGGTGCTTCCGTCATCCACCAGGATAATCTCACAGTCCGAGCAGTCATTGGCCAGGATGGACTCCACGCAGGGTTGCAGATATTCGGAAACATTGTATACGGGAACAACTATACTAAATCGCATGCCTCGTCTCCCCCTGCATCACATATGGTCGTAAATCCAGCGGCACACCTGCTCTGAGGCCGTGCCCTTTTCCACCAAGCCTATAGAACCAGCCCAGGTGCGAATGTTCTGTTTGTATTGCTCCTGGTCAAAGGATTCCACCAGGGACATGAGTTGGTCGTTGGATTCAGCCAGACCAAAGGGGAGTTGGTTCAGTTCGAAGTAAAATCCTCTGTCATCTGCATAGGAGGCAATATCGGACGCATACACAAAAACGGGCTTTTCTGACATGAAGTAGTCAAACATGGAAGAGGAGTAGTCGGTAATCAGCATATCTGAGGCTACCAGCAGGTCCTGCATGTCATCATAATAGGAGGCGTTGACAATGTCCTCTCCAGACAAATTCAACTCCGAAGATTTAGCAAAAATATTGGGGTGCAGGCGAACCAGGATAACCCATCTGCCGCCAAATTTGGATTCCAGAGCCACCTTTAAGCGGCTGTAGTCAAGATCGTATGCCGTAAGGGAAAAATCCTTGCGGAAGGTGGGAGCATACAGGCATAACTTGGCGTCCCCGGGCAGGTTAAAGTATTCGCGAATGCTGGCGTTAAGAGCGGTGGATCCGTTAATAATAATGTCGTTGCGGGGACAGCCGCACTCCAGTACAGGCCCCTCAAAGCCAAAGGCCCTCCTGCACAGGCCCGTGAAGAAATCGCTGTTTGACAGCATGACGTCTGTCATCGAAGTGTCCTTGCGTGCGGACTCCATATATTCGGGACCAATTGCCTCCTCAGCATCGGCCTCAATCTTCTTGACGCCCAGGCTGCCGTGCCATGTCTGCATGTAGAGCTGGTTGGGCTTTTTGCGAACATAGCGCCATTTGCGGCAATTGTCGATCCACAGACGGGCCGAGGCCATTTCGTAAATGCCTCTGCAGGACTCCAACTTGACGCCGCGCACGCCCTGGGGAAGAGTATCTGCGGATTTGAGATCCTTAAGCAGCCAGACGATGTCCAGAGGGCGATCTCCCTGCAATAGCTTGTCCACTATGGCACGACCGTTGTCAGAATATCCCCTGCCGTAGTAGCTGGAGATGACGATCTTGTTGCCTTTAACCGGAAACAGGCCGGAAAGCCCCCAGGTTATACGTCGTAAACACTTCCAGGAAAACTCCCTTATATTCATAAGAAACACCTATTCAGCAGGATCGCTGAAGACCTTTCTGTTTTTCCAAATCATGTAAGCTCTGTAGAAAAGTATAACAAATTCGGTAATTGATGTCATTATAGCCACACTAATCAGGCCGAACCATCCGCATAGAGCAATAACTCCCAGACCAATGATGTGTACCACGGTTCCCACAATAATGGATAGGTTGGCGTACTTGGATAGCCCCATGGCACCCAGGGTGGGGAATCCCAAAATGTAGTTAGGCAGAATAAAGACCACGGTGGGGATGAGGGCCCTTAAAACAGCGCCAGTTCCCACATATTCGTCGCCAAAAATCCACAGACACAGGGGCTCTGCAAACATAAACACTACGGCACATCCCACAATAATAATGGGCATCAGCGTCAGAAGGACCTTTTTGACCAATTTAAAGTCCCGGTTCTTCATCATGTAGGGGTACATACTGTCTGCAATAGGGGAGGCAGCATTTTTGGCTGTATTTACCAGCTTGTCTGCAGAGGTGTATAGGCCAGTGAGAAAGTCTCCGCACACCAGACCCAGGAGCAAGGTGTTAGAGGAACTGTATAGTGTAGTGGCGATCCGAGAGTAGAAGAACGTGCTGGAGCGTTTGAAACATCTGAGGATATCCTTGGAGTCAGGTCGGGTAAAATGTATGCCCAGGGATTTGTACAGGTGGTAGTACACCCCAGCAATAGCGCCAAGGCCTCCGATAATGTTGAGAATAGGCACCAGATAGTAGTCTCCCTGATCTCGCAGGCAGACAAAGATCATGATAGTAAAGAACAGGCGAATCAGCACCGTTCGTACGGTAATGGCGGTCATTTGTTCCAGGCCCCGGTAGATAAAGTCTGGCAGCATGGCATTTACAATTGTCATCAATATGTATAGCACATATAGCCAAGGATCCTCGCTAAACTTGGGGATAAAAGAACAGAGGCCCAAAACAACTGCCATTGAAAGGGCCGAGAATATTAGTTTAATGGACATTACCGAGGTGAGGGTACGGCATAAATATGCCTTATCGTCTCTGTGGGAAGAGACGTCCTCTGTAGCGGACAGCAGGAATCCAAAATCGATAAGCAGTTGAAAGTATGCTACAAAGGCGGCAGCCAGGCCCAATCTGCCATACAGGTCCGGACCCAGTACTCGGGTCTGATAGGGAACGCTGATAAAGCTGAAAAAATACGAGGAAAAGGTCAGAATATAGAGCATGACCGTGTTCTTCAGCAGTAGCTTTTTTTTGTTCATAGTTACTCCTCGATAAAGTCAGTCTCCACGGGCTGGGGTCTTTTCTTCGCCATAGAGAACAGGGTAACGCCCTGCTTAACAGTAGTCAGGTAGTAGATGTAGGCCAGTACAAATGACAGATAAATGGATACATTGGGCCACCTGAGCACATTGCCAGAGAACTGAGCAGCACCAAGCATCAATACGAACACCAGACCTACAGCTACTGCCTCCACTGTAAAGACCTGCTTAAAGTTTTTAATCAATGCCAGAACAATCAGCGCTGCAAAATAGGCCAGGAAGGCAACAAACATGGCAAATCCTACATATCCGTAGTAGTAGAATACAGATGGGAAGTCGTTTTCCAGGTCGTAGATCTCCTTGTCGCCAATCAGAGTCTCATACTCGTAACCGAACAGGTGGGTCAGGGCACTGGAATCCTCCCAGCAGAGTTGGGCGAAGTTTTGTTTCTTTGCTCGCTGGTTAGCCAGGGTACTGGCGTCTGTGGTGTAGTTGTACTTCTCAAGGACCCGTGAGAGGCCAAAGATTTCTATCATTTCTCCGCAGTATGGCTCGTATATCTCCTGATATGTGGAGAGGTAAATGCCGTTGATCTTCTCCTGGTCGCTCTCTCCAGAATGAGAATTTTCCAGGTCGTCTTCAATAAGGTCCTCAATGATATCCTCCTTGGAATCGAATGCATCCTCGTGTTTGTAGTTGCGCAGGGACATTACGGACATGGGGTACATGCTGATGGCCAGAGCCACTACCAAGACCAAAGAGATGTAGCACTCCGGGCGCCTGCAGCGGGTGAACAGGGCGGAGAACAGGAATCCTGCTCCGATGATAAATATGGTGAAGTATGTGACCTTAGTGCCCAAGGTAAACAAGTTAGTGCAGCTGATAACAAGGACCGTAGGGAAGAGCCAGCGGCGACGCTCCTGGGAGTAGGCCCAGTACACTGCCAGAATGGCCAACAGGGCCACAATCATACTCTGGGCATTGCCTACGGAGAACCATCCCAGATATCCCAGTTTGTCGATGCTGTAGGTGTAGTTGATGTTGCCGGTAACGACAGACAGGATAACTACCAGCGAAATTGTTCCCATGTTGATGGCGCAGGCGGCGCCAAAGGTCTCTGCAATCTTGTTCTTGGCCTTAAAGAAGACAGAGAAACATAGAGCCAGAACTGGAATTTGTATAAACCTGATATAGTTGGCCAAGTCAGAGAAGATTGACTGATATCCCTCGCTGAAGCAGGCCGCCATATGCAGCACCCAGTAACCTGCCAGTACCCCAGCCATGATATAGAATGACTTTCGGTTATCAGCCATTAAAAAGGCATACAAGACAATGACAGCGAACATTGCCATGCGTAGCAGGGTTGTAACAGTGGTATTGCCCGCCTCTACAAGGAAATAAGACAGCACATCCAACAGTGGCTGAATAATAATCAGCACAAAGATAAATAGCTGTGAGAGGTCTGTTAGCCTTGATTTAATATTCTTCGTATTCATAAACACTTCCGTTTCATAAATAAAACTGTGACCCTATGGTGTATGGTCACAGCTTTGCGACCTACATTCTGCCATAAAAGTCCAGACTCGTCAAATATTATATATTATAAAACATGGATGTTTTATGGCAGCTGTAGACAAAATTGCGGAATTAGTTTTTAGTGGACCTTAGTTTTCAACAGGAGCGGGTGTAATTTCCTCGTAGCTCAGCTCTCCATTGGCACCGATGGTGAAGGCGTAACCGCAGCGGTCGCTGCACAGCAGAGTAAGGTCGGGGTTGGATGCCATCAGTTTGTCTCTGTTTGCGGAAAAGACGCCGTTTACGGAGTCGGTCCAGTTGGTGGCTACAGCATAGCGGGGACGGAATATGCGCATGGCGTCCTCGCCCAGGCAGTTCCCGCAGCAGTGGTGGGGAACCTTGTACAGGTCGATGGCCCTACCAATAGCTCTGGCATACTGATCGTTCTGTCTGTCGAACTTTTCGTAGGGGTTGGCCTCATTGCCGGAGTCGCCGCCCAGATAGATAGTGGTGCCGTTGACATCCGCGAAGAGGGCTACGCTGTTGGTGTTCTCGCCAAAGTGGATTTCTTTGTAGTAGGGGGATTCGGGATTCTCGTAGAGCTCAGTAACGGCATTCCAAGTACCATAGAGGTCAAACTTGAAATCTCCAATCTCTACAGTTTTGAGATTCTCGTCTATAACAACCAGCTTAGACACCTGACGGGCCAGGTCACAGAGCTCGTTGCACTTGTTCATCTCGGTGGTGCGGTATTCGTCGGTGGCAGGAGTGCCGCCTCCTGTGGTGATGTCCAAACCGCTGTATCTCTTGATATAAACGGTACCTACAGGGTACTTGCGCAGCAGGTCTCCCAGACTACCGTAGTGGTCGTGGTGAAAGTGCGTAATAAGGATAAACTCCAGCTTGTTACAGCCAATAGACTCAAGATATGGGGCAATCATGCCCATTTCGTCTTCGAAACCGGTGTCGATCATGGCAAATAGCCCGTTGGACTCGATTACCATACAGTCATTCCAAGTGGCCCGCAGAAAATGAACCTTATTCATAATACACCTCGAAAGTAGTTTTTCTTTATTATAAATCATGAAAGGCGATACATAAAGCACCAAGTTGACAGGAACTCAATCCGATTCTTTCATTATGTAGCCTACGCCCACTTCAGTGGAAATGTACTCAGGAACTGCCGGATTTTTCTCAATCTTGCGTCGTATGTTGGCCATGTTGACTCGGAGCTTCTGGTTGTCCTCGGTGACAAGTGGCCCCCAGATTTGCCTGGATATATAGTCGTAAGTAAGAACCCTGCCGGCATTGCGACAGAGCAGGGAGACTATCCTGTACTCGGATTGCGTCAAGTGAATATCGATATTACCAATTCGTGCCTGATGTTTGTTGTAATCCAGGAAGAAATCGCCACATGAAAA
>JAFVXO010000073.1 GCA_017501105.1 Clostridia bacterium
GCTAAAGGGTGTTGAGAAATTTGTTTTTCAGAAGCTGTACGCTGGGAATCTCTCGAAAAAGCTGTACAGACTGTTTGAGTATAAACTTCTGTAAAAGGAGAGGGCAACAATGGATATAGAGAAACTGTTTCACGGCGAGGGTGGCTACATTTTTGTATCCCATAGCCATCTGGATATAAAAACCGTAAGGGAGATCCGCAATTTCCTGGAGGGAAAGGGGCTGGAACCCATTCTGTTTTATCTCAAGAGCATGGACGATGCGTCAGAGGATAAGGCAGAGCTGCTGACATCGCTAATCCACGACGAGATAGACGCACGTGAATTTTTCCTCTACATAAATAGCGACAATGCAGAGACATCCACCTGGGTACAGGACGAATTAAACTATGTGAGCAGAACAGCTCCCCATAAGATAATCCGGATAGACCTCAAGGACGGCGTTGAATCCATGAATGAGAAGATGACCGAGCTCACAAAGAAACTGCGCGTCTTCATCTCCTGTTCCGGCTACGATATGGAACTTGCGAAAAAGGTACGAGAGGAGTTCTTGAGGAGGGATTTCCGCGTATATATGCCAGTGCAGGACATGCTGCCTGGCACAAATTACGATGAGTCCATTATGGGAGAGATTGCAAAGGCAGGCTGCGTTTTGTTGCTGCTGACCCCCAGGAGTGTGCAGTCAAAGAGCGTAATGCAAGAGATTCAGTATGCCTATAATAGAAAGGCTATTGTAATCTCGGTTATTGTGGGAGATGTGGAACTGTCCCTCGAATGGCAGATTATGTTAGGCATGATGCAGTGTTTCCACTTGAAGGACGGGTGCGACGAGCAGCAGGTGAAGAGGATAGTGTCAGACATAAGAAATTGTCTGATGGGTGACTGGTAAATACAATGAACAAATACCTTGCACATCTCAACAAAATAGAGTTTGTGGTGACCGATGCGTGCACAGGGCGATGCAAACATTGCTCACAGGGGAATCACGCACTCAGTGGCCATAGGATCGACCCAGGTTTCGCCGCAGAGGCTGTTAGAAAGATAGCCGCCGAGTATGACATACAGACAGTTATGACCTTTGGCGGTGAGCCCTTGCTCTATCCGGATGCGGTCTGCCAGATTCACGGAGCCGCCAGGGATATGGGTGTTGGCAGGAGGCAGGTAATTACTAACGGCTATTTCACGAGGGATATTTCCCAAATGGAGCAGGTGGCAGAGACCCTTGCCCAATGCGGAGTCAACGATTTGTTGCTGTCAGCAGATGCTTTTCATCAGGAAACTATTCCCCTGGACGCGGTCAAGCAGTTTACACGCATTGCACTGCAAAACGGTATTCCCCTGCGGATTCAGCCTGCGTGGTTGGTGAGCCCTGAGAATTACAACCCATACAACGAGAAAACTTGGGAGATACTGGATATTTTCGGGGACATGGGGATTAGCGCCAACGAGGGAAATATTATTTTCCCTGAGGGCAATGCACTGAAATATCTGGCCGATTATTTTACCACCCAGGCACCAATCAACCCCTATATTGAAAATCCACAGGATCTGCGATGCATATCATTTGCCGCAAATGGCGATGTGCTGGGAGGGAATGTGTACCGACAGGATATTGTGGATCTGCTGCGGGAGTATAAGCCAAGGATGGGGTAACCTTACAAAGGAGGTCGAGGATGCGATACTTTAGATATAAGAATGTGGACGCATTAGAGAAGAAGGCTCAACGCGCAATGTATGCGGAGATGACAGCAGAAGAAAAGCGCATCTTCCGCAGGGACAAGGCACTAACTGCAGTTGGTATGGTATTGTCTTATGGCGTTGGCATATTTTGTATTGGGGTTGGAATATGGGGGATAGAAAGTATTCCATTGCCTGCAAATGTGTTTTTGATGATTTTGAGCCGTATTGGGATGTTTGTCTTAAAGGCGATCGTTTTTATTGGTGGCATTTGCCTGGGCGTATATGTTGGAGTCCCAATTGCCAATAAAATAGGCAGCAGAAGATATGAAATATCACGAAGCATACAGATCAGGGCTTGCGAGCATTTGCGCGAGTATTATGGGTTACAAGAGCCCTGTATTGTTACAAAATGCTATGAGTCCAGCGAGAAGCGTTTCACCAATCATGATGTGTGCATATTTGTTGTCGGGGAGGAGCTTCGAATAACAACAAATCTAAAGCATGGTTTTTACCATGGCAGGAATGATTTGGGGTGTTATGCTTTTGAGGCAGACGAAATAGCCATTAGAAAGCTGCAGGGAGAGAAGTTCCTGATAGCAGAATTGAGAGCAGGCGAAACGGTTTTCCTGTTAGGATATCGGGCAAAGGGGTTTATCGAGAACAATTTCCTGTCCCGACAGGACAGATAGGAAACACATTATGAACGACACCATTTTGAGAGTATGCCTTGCTTCCACCAGCAAGAATCCATACCACATATTCAAAACGCTGATTGAGCACCCCCTCTGTCGTATACATGGACCGGAGCATCACATAATTGTGGGATCCTGCCTGCTGACCGCGTACAAAAACGCAGGAGGAGACATTAACCTGGAGTCTGCCCTGATGGAGATGCAGGCACGGGCCAGCAAGGTCCCAGGCGGCGCCTGTGGATTGTGGGGAGCCTGCGGAGCGGGAATCAGTGCAGGCATGTTTGTCTCCATTGTGACAGAATGCACTCCGCTGAAGAACGAGCCCTGGAGACAGGCCAATACAATGACGGCATCTGCCCTGATGAAGATTGGTCATGTGGGAGGCCCTCGCTGCTGTAAGCGAAACTCCTACATAGCAATCTCTGAGGCAGTTCGCTTTGCCAAAGAGGAGTTGGGAGTGGCAATGGAATTAGGACCAATATCCTGCACTACGTTCCAGTCAAACAATCAGTGCATTGGAGACAGGTGCCCTTTTTGGCCGGGGAAATAAGACAAAAGGAGTATTCGCTATGTTGTATACTAAGCTAACTAAAAAGGCAATGAAGATAGCCTACCAGGCCCACCAGGGTCAGACCGACAAGACGGGATTGCCATACATATATCACCCCATCCACCTTGCGGAGCAGATGCAGGACGAGGCCACAACCTGTGTGGCACTGTTGCACGATGTGGTGGAGGATACGGATATTACCATAGAGCAGTTGGGCCGGGAGGGCTTTCCCCAGGAGGTTTTGGAGGCCATACAGCTCATGACCCACGCCCCTGAGGTGCCGTATATGGATTACGTCAGGGAAATCAAGAAAAATTCCATTGCCGCTGCGGTCAAACTGGCAGATTTGAGGCACAATAGCGATATGTCCAGGTTGGATGTGGTTGATGACAGGGCCATTGCTCGTGTGGAAAAGTACCAGAGGGCAATTGATTTGCTGACAAATTAGGGGGATACACCAACTCAACCACCAGTATGTAGACCAGTTTCCTGCCTCAGGGCATACTGTAACCGAAAGGAGGTATCCACATGGATAATAGAATAAAAAGAATCACTATAGCTTTAGTTGTGTGTCTGATATTGCCGTGCCTTGCTGCCTGTGGATCAGAATCCACCCTTGATACATGTGTTTTTCGTAATATTACAAATATAGAATACACAGACCTGGAGAATATAGAGCATGGCGTATATTGGATAGAAACTCTTGAAGAATATGAGACCTTAGGGTTGGATAAAGAGTATGATAAAAAGTTCTTTAAGGATAATGTATTGTTGCTCGTTAAAACCGAATGGAACGATAGTGGGCCGGATAGGACGTTGCTTGATGAACCAGTAATAGAGAATGATGTTTTATATCCTGTAATAAGCACTTATTCTTATCCTGGAATGATGTCTTCTACAGCCCTTGAAACAACAGTTATGATTGCAGAGGCTGATAAAAAATACGCAAAGATGACGCTGGGGGAAGTAAAGAAGATAGATACTGATTACCCTGGAACTAATGGGGAAGGCGAATAAGTACAGAACCGGATAGAGTAACAGGATAAAGAGAGGTGGCTTAGAACCGCCTCTCTTCTTTTATTGCCTAAATTTGCCCTGGAGGATATAATTTTTGTATATTTCTTTGGCACTTAGAGATACCACACGGAGGACAAGATGAGCACGGACAGGATGGATTCTAACCAAATAACCAGGGATTATTTCGATAGCCTCCTTATTGAATTGAGGCATATAGATAGCGAGATTCCAGACACTGGCATTAGCTTGTTTGGAGAGCAGTTCTCCATGCCAATTGCCACGGCGGCTCTGTCCCACCTGCACAGGACAGCTCCGGATGGCATGACCAAGATGGCAGAGGGCGCTAGGCAGGCGGGGGCTCTGTGTTTTTCCGGCATGGGAGAGGCAGATGAAATCCAGTCCATGTGTGCCACCGGAGCCAAGGTTATCAAGATCATCAAACCCCACCAGAACAACGACACCGTTTTTGCCGAGATTCGAGATGCTGAGGCTGCAGGAGCCATCGGTGTGGGTATGGACATAGATCATGCCTTTTCCTGGAGAGAGGGCTACGACGTTTGCGAGGGACTGCCCATGAGGCCAAAGTCCCTAGAGGAGATGAGGTCCTTTGTGGCTGGAACCCGACTGCCCTTTGTGGTCAAGGGAGTCCTCAGCGTTGTGGATGCTAAGAAGTGTCTGGAAATAGGCGCAGCCGGCATAATAGTGTCCCATCATCACGGAATAATCAGTCACGCCGTTCCACCCCTTATGGCATTGCCCCAAATCGTGGAGGCAGTTGCAGGCAGGATGACTATTTTTGTGGATTGCGGAGTAGAGAGTGGCATGGATGCCTTTAAGGCTCTGGCCCTGGGAGCGGACGCAGTATGTGTGGGCAGACCAATAATGCCTCCCCTTAAGGAAAATGGTGCAGAGGGAGTCAGGGACAAGCTGAACGAGATCAACAACCAGCTCAAGATTGCCATGGAGCGTACGGCATTTACTTCCCTGGACCAGATAGATAGCAGCGTTATTTATCATCGTAATTTCTAGGAGGATCTATGAGATTAGGCGGAGGAATAGACAGGCCATATAGCAGCCCGGAGCAGTGGGTTGCCCTGGCCAAAGAACTCAGATACAGTGCGGTGTTGTGCCCAGTGGACAGCAATAACACCAGCTCCGTCAGACAGGAATACCTGAGGGCGGCACAAGATGCGGACCTGCAAATTGCAGAAGTGGGCGTTTGGCGCAACTGCGTTGCCAAGGACGACTCCGAACGCAAGTTGGCCATGGAGTATGCCAAGGCACAATTGGCGCTGGCAGATGAAATAGGTGCCAACTGCTGTGTCAATATAGTGGGCAGTCATAGCCCCACAGCCTGGGATGGTTTTGCGGAGGAGAACTATGCCCCAGGGTTTTACGACCTGGCAGTAGACAGCATCAGGGAGATAATCGATGCGGTCAAGCCTCGCAACACCTTCTATACCATAGAGCCAATGCCCTGGTGCGTGCCCGATTCTCCGGAACAGTATTTGCAGCTGGTTAAGGATGTGGATAGAGATGCCTTTGGAGTGCACCTGGACTTTGTAAATATGATAAACTGTCCTCAGCGATACTGTTGCAGCACTGCATTCGTCCAGCATTGTTTTGATTTGTTGGGGCCGTATATCAAGAGCATACACGGCAAGGACGTGCTCATGGAACCTGAGTTCACCACGGTGATTCGGGAGGTTATGCCGGGCAAGGGTACATTGGATTACGGCAAAATACTGCAGATGGTAGACAAGTTAGGCC
>JAFVXO010000012.1 GCA_017501105.1 Clostridia bacterium
CAGGTGATTTTTTGATTAATGTCCAGAATCAGGACAGGAAAGGAAGAGGTGCATTTACATGGATAACAGAATAAAACGGCTTATTACAATCTTAGCTATATGCCTGCTGCTGGTTTGTGTATCGGCGTGCGGAATGGAGCCTACAACAGACGATGCAAATCCGACACCATCTCCTACGGCTACTGCCACACCTGCACCAACTCCGGAACCACAGGATGAAAGTATATTTAGTAACATCCAAAATATAAAGACAAATAACTCTAAAAATGTAGCCTATGGTGCATATTGGATTGAAACCCTAGAAGAGTACAACAGCCTTGGTATGGATAAGGCGTACGACGAGAGCTTCTTCAGGGATAAGGCACTGTTTGTGCTTAAGACTGAATGGACCTCTGGTACACCAGATGTGACCTTGCTCTCCAGCCCAATGATAGAGGATGGTGTGCTCTGTCCTGTGGTGAATGTCCATCTTGACCAGGACGTTGTGGATTGTGCAATGATGACCATGGTAATGACTGCAGAGGTGGACAAAGAGTACGCGGAGATGCCTATTGGTCAGATGAAGCTCTCTTTTAGTGGATCCTTCTATGAGAATGGGGATTATAGTCATGACTTCCTTTGTTGGTATGGTAGGACATTCTGGGAAATAGAAGAAGTGGACGCAGAAAGGCTACAAGCTTTAGACTATGGTATACACTGGATAAATACTTTGGATGAGTACAATAGCCTTGGACTGGATAAGGAGTACAGTGAACACTTTTTTAGTATATATTCCTTGCTGGTAGTCAAGACAGAATGGGGATCCTGCACACCGGTAAAGACATTGTTGCCAGACCCAATAATAGAAGATGGCGTGCTACATCCTGTGATCAATGTCCATCTTGACCAGGACGATGTGAATGACGCAATGATGACTACCGTAATGATTGCATGGGCAGACAAGGAATACGCCGAAATGCCTTTGGGAGAGCTTAGGATTTCATTCAGTGGATCCTTCTATGAAAAGGAAGAAAACAAGCAGCACAACTTCTACGTCGAGATGGACGGGAACGAGTAATTGATAAAAGGAGGCATTTACATGGATAACAGAACAAAAAGATTCATTACAATATTAGCCATTTGCCTGCTGCTGATTTGTGTATCGGCGTGCGGAATGGAGCCCACAACAGATTCCGGAATTGTTTTCACCAACATTCAAAATTCAGAGACGTTAGGTGTGGATGTCTTTGACCAGGGCGCATACTGGATTAAGTCCTTAGATGAATACAAGCAACTAGGTCTTGCTAAGAAGTACGAGGAAAGCTTCTTTGAGGACAAGGCCCTGTTTGTGCTTGCAATTGAATGGCCAAATTATGGAGACAAGAGAACGTTGACTGCTGTCCCCATAATTGAGGATGGCACTTTGTATCCTGTGATAAATATCCATAATGATAGTGACCTGGCATCACCTGCATTTACGACAACCATAATGATTGCCGAGGTGGACAAGGAATACGCAGATATGCCTGTAGGGGAGCCTAGATTTACATATAGCGGCAAGGGTTATGATTACAAAAATCAGTTTGTATTTCATAGAGTAAGTTACGTAAATCCCGGAGAGGCACATGAGTTGCAAAAACTGGGGTACGGCATTCACTGGGTAAAGACCTATGAGGAGTACCGCAACCTTGAATGGGAAGGATATCTGGATGAGGCGTTTTTTGAGGACAACGTATTGTTGTTTATTAAGACAGAATGGTCATCCAGCACTCCGTCAATTACCTTGATCCGCGAACCTGTTGTAGAGGGAAATGTGTATCATCCCGTGTTAAATGTCCATGTAAAACGAGACACGTTTGATGAGGCCATGAGCACCTCGATAATATATGTTAAAGTGGAAAAGAAGTACGAAGATGTGACTATAGGAGATATAAAGTTTTCATACAGTGGTTCCTTCTACGAAAAGGAGGAAAACAAGCAGCACAACTTCTATGTCGAGATGACTGAGAACAAATAACCGGCAAAATCACTAAGTTTTGCCCCTAGTTAAGCTTAATATTTTTTGTTGACAGGCCGTATGTGAGATGATACACTCATATGCGGCCTTTTAGGTCGTTTATATTTTTGCGGAAAGGAGGACCGGTATTCATGCCAACAAACAACCAATTGGTTAAGAAGGGCAGAGGCTCCAAGACATATAAGTCCAAGTCTCCTGCACTGCAGAGCACATTCAATTCTTTGAAGAAGGTTTCTGTAGCTCAGAGCTGCCCCCAGAAGCGTGGTGTTTGCACACAGGTAAAGACAACTACACCCAAGAAGCCTAACTCAGCTCTTCGTAAGATCGCTAAGGTTAGATTTACAAATGGTGCAGAGGCTCTCGTATACATCCCTGGCATCGCCCACAACCTTCAGGAGCACAGTGTTGTTCTTGTAAGAGGCGGAAGGGTTAGAGACCTGCCTGGTGTTAGATACCACATCATTCGCGGTACATTGGATACAGCAGGCGTTGCTAAGAGAATGCAGTCTCGTTCAAAGTACGGTGCGAAGAGACCGAAGGCAAGCGCAAAGTAATTTGCCTATTCGGATGCGCATGATACAAACGGTCCCTATATATAGGGAAATGTGTCGGCGCTTATTGCACGATAGGTTCGTGCGAGTACCTTGATATCAATTATCAAAGAAGGAGGGAAGAAAAGTGCCTAGAAAAGGACATACACCCAAAAGAGAAGTATTGCCTGATCCTATGTACAACGATATCGTCGTAACAAAGCTCGTTAACAATGTTATGGAGAGCGGAAAGAAGGGCGTTGCCCAGCAGATCGTTTACGACGCATTTGACATTGTCAAGGTGAAGACAGACAAGGAGCCTCTTGATGCATTCTATGAGGCCCTGAACAACGTTATGCCTGTATTGGAGGTTAAGGCCAGAAGAGTTGGTGGTTCCAACTACCAGGTTCCCATGGAGGTTAGACCCGAGAGAAGGCAGGCATTGGGCTTGAGATGGCTTGTAACTGCAGCCAGAAAGCGCAATGAGAGAACTATGAAGGAAAGACTTGCAGGCGAGATCGTAGATGCTATCAACAGCACCGGTGGCGCTTACAAGAAGAAGGATGATACCCACAAGATGGCAGAGGCTAACAAGGCATTTGCTCATTACAGATGGTAGTATCGGAAAAGGGAGATTAACTAAATGCCAAGGCAGTATAGTTTAAAGAACACCAGAAATATCGGTATCATGGCCCACATTGACGCCGGTAAGACTACCACAACAGAGCGTATTCTGTTCTATTCTGGTAAGCTCTACAAAATCGGCGAGACCCATGATGGTGCCGCTACCATGGACTGGATGGAAGAGGAGCAGGAGAGAGGTATCACTATCACATCTGCTGCAACCACCACACACTGGAAGGACAACCTTATCAACATCATCGACACCCCCGGCCACGTTGACTTTACAGTTGAAGTTGAGCGTTCTCTTAGAGTACTCGACGGAGCTGTCTGTCTGTTCTGTGCCAAGGGCGGCGTTGAGCCCCAGTCCGAGACAGTTTGGAGACAGGCTGACAAGTACGGCGTACCGAGAATCGGTTTCGTAAACAAGATGGACATTACCGGAGCCAACTTCGATAATGTTGTCCAGATGATCAAGGACAGACTCAGAGCAAACCCTGTTCCGATTGAATTGCCTATCGGTGCAGAGGATACTTTCGTCGGAGTTATCGACCTTATCAAAATGCAGGCTCATATCTATGAGGACAGCAAGCCCGGTTGCCCCTATCGTGTCGAGGAGATTCCTGCAGACATGATGGAGAAGGCAAAGGCTGCCCGTTCCTATCTCGTTGATAGCGCTGTTGAGTTTGACGATGACGGCGAGATCATGATGAGATATCTGGAAGAGGGCGTAGAGCCTACTGAGGAGGAGCTCAAGGCTCTTATCCGCAAGGGCTGTATCGCCGTTAAGATGATTCCCCTTATGTGCGGATCTGCCTACAAGAACAAGGGTATTCAGCAGTTGCTCGATGCAGTTGTTGACTTCCTGCCCTCTCCTGTAGACATTCCTGCAATCAACGGAACATTGGCAGATGATACAGACGTAGCTATCACCAGAGAGGCCTCTGATGACGAGCCTTTCTCTGCCCTTATGTTCAAGGTTATGACAGACCCCTATGTAGGTAAGCTGTGCTACATCAGAGTTTATTCTGGTAAGCTGAGCTCTGGTTCTTATGTTTATAACTCTTCTAAGGGACGCAGAGAGCGTGTAGGACGTCTTGTACGTATGCATGCAAATGAGAGAACTGAGATCGATGAGGTATACGCAGGCGATATTGCAGCTGTTGTAGGACTTAAGGACACCACAACTGGTAATACTCTCTGTGATGAGAGCAACCCCGTTATTTTGGAGTCCATGGAGTTCCCGGAGCCCGTTATCTCTGTAGCCGTTGAGCCCAAGACCCGCGCTGGTCAGGACAAGATGGGTATTGCCCTCCAGAAGTTGGCTGAAGAAGATCCTACCTTCAGGGTCACATCCAACAAGGAGACAGGCCAGACCATCATTTCCGGTATGGGTGAGCTTCACCTTGAGATTATCGTTGAGCGTATGCTCCGCGAGTTCAAGGTAGAGGCAAACATCGGTAATCCTCAGGTTTCCTACAAGTCCACTGTTAAGTCCAAGGTTAAGCAGGAGGGCAAGTTCGTACGTCAGACAGGCGGTCACGGACAGTACGGCCACTGTGTAATCGAGCTGGAGCCCAACGAGCGTGGCAAGGGAATCGAGATCGAGAACAAGATTGTCGGTGGTGTTATTCCTAAGGAGTTCATCAATCCCACAATCGAGGGTATTAAGGAAGCCCTCAGCGCTGGTGTTATCGAGGGATATCCCGTTGTTGACGTTAAGGTATCTCTTGTATTCGGTTCTTACCACGAGGTTGACTCTTCAGAAATGGCATTTAAGATTGCCGGATCTATGGCTGCCAAGGAAGCTTGCAAGGCCGCAGGTATGGTACTTCTTGAGCCCATTATGAAGGTTGACATTGTTGTTCCCGATGAGTACACCGGAGCTGTTATCGGCGATATTACTTCCAGAAGAGGTCTTATCGACGGTATGGAACTCAGAAATGGTGCTCAGAACATTGAGGCACACGTTCCGCTGAGTGAGATGTTCGGCTACATGACCGCACTTCGTTCTGTAACACAGGGCAGAGGTACATTCGTAATGCAGGCCGGTTACTTTGCAGAACTGCCCAAGTCAATTCAGGACAAGATGGTTTCTGAGTCCTAATTTGGAGTTGTTTTTTAAAATAAAATTATATATAATGGGCAGTGACTCGGTTCACCCCACATTTAGGAAGGAGATTAGATTAAATGGCTAAGCAGAAATTTGAAAGAACTAAGCCCCATGTTAACATTGGTACAATCGGCCACGTTGACCATGGTAAGACAACACTTACAGCAGCTATCACCAAGGTTATGTCCCTGGAGAACGGCAGCAACATTCTCATGAACTATGCAGATATCGACAAGGCTCCCGAAGAGAGAGCTAGAGGTATCACAATCAACACAGCTCACGTTGAGTATCAGACAGAGACACGTCACTATGCTCACGTTGACTGCCCCGGCCACGCTGACTATGTTAAGAACATGATCACAGGTGCCGCTCAGATGGATGGCGCTATCCTCGTTGTTTCTGCAGCAGACGGCCCCATGCCTCAGACTCGTGAGCACATCCTGCTTGCTCACCAGGTAGGCGGTCCCTACATCGTTGTTTTCCTTAACAAGTGTGACATGGTAGACGACGACGAGCTTCTTGAGCTGGTTGAGATGGAGGTTAGAGACCTTCTTAACGAGTACGAGTTCCCCGGAGATGATATTCCGATCGTTCGTGGTTCTGCTCTTCTGGCAACAGAGTCTGCTTCTACAGATGCATCTGCTCCTGAGTATGCTTGCATTAAGGAGCTCATGGCAGCTGTTGACTCCTACATTCCTCAGCCCGAGAGAGCTGTTGATAAGCCTTTCCTTATGCCCGTTGAGGATGTATTCACCATCACAGGTCGTGGTACAGTTGCTACAGGCCGTGTAGAGTCCGGTGTTATTAAGGTAAACGACGAGGTTGAGATCGTTGGTCTCTCCGACGAGTCCAGAAAGACAGTATGTACAGGCGTTGAGATGTTCAGAAAGCTCCTTGATCAGGCTGAGGCTGGTGATAACATCGGTGCTCTTCTGAGAGGTGTTCAGAGATCCGAGATCGAGCGTGGTCAGGTTCTGGCTAAGCCCGGTTCCGTTAAGCCTCACACTCACTTCAAGGGTCAGGTTTACGTTCTGACAGCTTCTGAAGGCGGCAGATCCAAGCCTTTCTTCGCTGGTTACAGACCTCAGTTCTACTTCAGAACAACTGACGTTACAGGTGTTATCGGCCTGCCTGAGGGTGTAGAGATGGTTATGCCCGGTGACCACGTTAACATGACAATCGAGCTCATCACTCCCATCGCTATGGATTCCGGTCTTCGTTTCGCTATCCGTGAGGGCGGCAGAACAGTTGGTGCTGGTTCCGTAACAGACATCATCGAGTAATCTAAAACAAAATCACACAGGGACCGAGTCGAAAGACTCGGTCCTTTTTTTGTGCGCTGTATTTTTCGACAACATGTGCTCAGACAGACAGGTATACTGGGATGCATGAGTACTATTATTGGCAAGTTAAAGAATTTAGGAGCAATTGATCCCATTTCAGATGCAGACCTGATGCCCGGACAGCGACAGATTGCCTACGCTGACTTAAAGGGAATGGCAGAGGCATTCAATGCACTGTCAGGACTATGCACAGGGGGAGAAAAACCGGTAGATGTGAGCGACCAGCTCAAGATAGAATTGGACAGGAGAGTGTGCTGCCAGTGCCCCAGACATGTCTGTTGTTTTGGCAGAGAGGAGTTGCCGGTTGATATCTTTGGCACCCTGTACAACATCCTGACTACATATGGAACCATATACACAGAGGATATATCCGAAGAACTGCGGATGATTTGCCCCCAGAGCCGTAGATTGGCTGCCACAGCAAATACAGCATATGAAATAATAAAGAGCAGAGAGAGCAGTCAACGGGCCATCGAACGCACCAGAAAACTATTGACAACAGAGTTTGGGGTCATGAGCAAGGCCCTTCAGTTGACTGCAAATCGCATTAGAGCTACGGCCCGTAACCGCAACATGGAGGACAAGCTATTGCATAAGCTCAAATCCATGGGACTTCGCAACTTTACGGTGAGTTGCATGGAGGACGATGCAGGTACCCAAACGGTGGAAATATCCATGCGGGGCCAGGGTTTTACCAAGGAACTGGCCAATATCGCCCAGAGAGCTTGTTCTCTGTGTTGCAACACCCCAATGTCTGCGGAGTATGAGGGTTACGGCTTTGAAACCGGGGGGCAAAACAGATTGCGTCTTACTGCTCGCAACAGGTACATGGCGGAGGTTGGAACCACCGAGCGCAGCGTGGAAGATATCTGCGGCGATTCGGTGATCTTAGCGGTCAACAGATTTGGCCACGCGGTATTTGGCATTGCAGACGGTATGGGCACAGGCAGCTCGGCGGCAGAGGTTAGCAGAACCGTGGCCACCATGTGCGAAAAGGCCTTTGCCATGGGCATGGACTTGGATGATATAGTGGCGGCAGCCAATGGCGCCTCTGCTATACTTAGCGACGGAGATAAGTACACCACCCTTGATCTGTTGGAGGTAAACCTGAAGACGGGGAGGGCTGAGTTCAGTAAGCTATGCGGTTGTCCCACCTTGCTCTTACGCCGCGGACGGATTGAGACGCTGTCTGGCAACGGAATGCCTGTAGGGCATATGGAGAATACTCCGGATTCGGGGGTTACTACTTTGCAACATGGGGACACCCTGATGATGTGCTCCGACGGAATATGGAATAACCTGCCTGAGGACAAGGAAACTGCCCTAAGTGATATTCTCTCCATGCCTGATTTAAACAAGGCGGCTGATATTATTGCTGGGATGTGTCAATTGTCCTGCAGTTCTCCCGACGACATGACGGTTTTAATTATCCGAATTTGGGAAAATTAATAGAGGTTAGATGTCACTTGGGGAGTTAAATGTACTTTCGATTTCTGCTCCACTATGATAAAATTTAGGAATCTATAGGAGGGGAATATGAAGTACAATCCTGACAAGAAGACCAAGGAAATTTTAATAGGCGTCTGCCTGGTAGGTGCGGCGCTGATCTTATTTGTATATGTGTTGAATAACCTGTCCACAGTTACCGGGGCTATTCGGTTTGTAATTAAGGGATTGTCATCAGTCATTATAGGCCTGGTTTTCGCATATTTCCTGTCTATTCCCTCAAAATGGATAGAGAGAGCTGTTCTGGCCAAAATCATGCCAAAGGCAAAACATTCGACTAAGAGGGCTATCTCTATTGTGGCCACTCTGCTGTTTGCGCTTGCAATCATTGCCGGGTTGTTGTCAATCGTTCTCCCCAGACTGATTAGCAGCTTGGGCATGCTCCTGGGCAATCTGGAATCCTACAGGGACAGCGTGGTCGGTTGGCTGAACAGGCTTTCGGAGCTGACACATCAAGACTTGAGCGGCTCCATAATAGCCTCTATTACCGAGAATCTGGAGGGCGTAATCGCCGAATCTCTGGAGGATTTGTCCGCTCTGCTCCCTGCAGCATGGACCTATGCCACAGGAGTTGTGACGGGATTTATCAGTGTAGTATTTGGTATAGTTATCTCTGTCTATATTATGGCTAGCCGTGAAAAACTGGTGGCTCAGTTTAAGAAACTGTGTACCGCAGTTTTTCCAAATAAGTTTATGGAGAAGGCAACATATATCGCTCAAACTATGGACAAGACCTTCCATTCCTATCTATATGGACAGTTGATTGATGC
>JAFVXO010000074.1 GCA_017501105.1 Clostridia bacterium
GAAAGTTGGCTTCTGAATCTGATATAATGTTGGTAATTGGCAGTCGAAAGAGTTCAAACACTCAGAAATTGATAAAAATTTGCACTGAATTTTGTAAAAACAGCTTTTTAGTCGAAAATGTCGAAGATATTCAATTGACATTTGACAGCACAAATAAGTATAATGTTGGCATTGTGGCTGGGGCAAGTACGCCCAGCTGGGTAATCAAGGAGGTAACAAGTTTCATGGATCAGATTAACAAGGACATGGGCGAGATGAATTTTGCGGAAGAACTTGAAAAGTCATTCGTTACGCTCACAAATGGCCAGATTGTTAAGGGTACTGTCATTGGCAAGGATGACCAGGGCGTTATCGTTAATGTTGGCTTCAAGTCCGACGGAATTGTCAGCTATAATGAGTATTCTGACGACCCCAACTTCACACCGGATCAGATCGAGCTCGGTACAGAGATTGAGGTTAAGGTTCTCCGCGTAAACGACGCTGAGGGTATTGTTGTTCTCTCTAAGAAGAGAGTAGATCAGCAGAAGTTTAGTTTAGCAATAGAGGAGGCCTACAACAGCGCAACACCTATCCAGGCAACTGTTACTGAGACTGTCAATGGCGGCGTTATTGCCATGTACGGTCCTGTCAGGATTTTTGTTCCTGCTTCTCAGGTCACATCTAGACGCGTTAAGGACTTCAATGATTATGTAGGCAATACATACGACATCAAGATTATTGAGTTCAAAAAGCCTAGAAAGATTATTGGCTCCATTAAGGCTATCGCTGATGCAAAGAGAAAGGCAGCAGAGGCTGAGCTGTGGGCAAACATTGAAGAGAACAAGGAGTACACCGGTGTAGTTAAGAACCTTACCAACTTTGGTGCATTCGTAGACATCGGCGGTGTTGATGGCCTGGTTCATCTTTCTGAGCTGTCCTGGCAGAGAATTCGTCATGCTAACGAGGTTCTCAAGACAGGTGATGAGATTAACGTATTTGTTAAGGATTTCAATCCCGAGACCAAGAAGATTTCCTTGGGATATCGCAGAGAAGAGGATAATCCCTGGGCAGATGCAGAGAATAAGTATGCTGTAGGTAACATTGTTACAGCTACAGTTATGAGAATGGTTCCCTTCGGCGTCTTCGTAGAGATTGTTCCCGGTGTTGATGCTCTGGTTCATATTTCTCAGATTTCCAGTGTGAGAATTCCTACCCCTGAGGCAGTTCTTTCTGTAGGTCAGGTTGTTGAGGCTAAGGTTATCGAGGCAGACTTCGAGAACAAGAAGATTAACCTCAGCATTAAGGAAGTTGCACCTATTGATCCAGTATCTGAGGAGCAGCCTGAGGAAGTTGAGGCAGTTGCAGAGCCTGTTACTGACAACGATACAGATGAGACTGTAATCGAAATTTAATTTTGTAATCTACACTTAATCCGTCAGGTATGCGCTTGACGGGTTTGGTGTGTGTAAAGGAGATTAAAGATGATAGAAAAGATTGTAGCAATTGTTGCAGACAAGATGAGAATCGATGCAGACAAGATTGCAGTAGATGCCAACCTTGTTGAGGATTTGGGCGCCAACTCAATCGACGTTGTTGAAGTTATCATGGCCATCGAAGAAGAGTTCAACATTCAGTTCGATGAAGAAGATGCAGCTGATATGAGAACCATCAACGATTTGGTTAGCTATATCGAAAAGAATCAATAATTAATTAGGTTACAAATTTTGTGCAAATAGATTTGTATAATATCAGGAGGTTTTACTATGGTAAAAGTTGCTATTAACGGTTTCGGACGTATTGGTCGTCTCGCTTTCCGCCAGATGTTTGTTGCAGAGGGATATGAGGTAGTTGCAATCAACGACCTTACCAGCCCCAAGATGCTGGCTCACCTGCTTAAGTATGATACAGCACAGGGTGGATTCTGTGGCGTATATGGTGAGGGTCTTCACACAGTTGAGGCTACAGAGGATTCCATTATTGTAGACGGCAAGAATATCAAGATCTATGCTGAGAAGGACGCTATCAACTGCCCCTGGAAGGCTCTGGACGTTGACGTAGTTCTTGAGTGCACAGGTTTCTACACAGATATCGCTGATGCTAACAAGCACATCCTTGCTGGCGCTAAGAAGGTTGTTATTTCTGCACCTGCTTCCAACAAGAAGGATTCTGCTAACTTCGCAGACCCCAAGACAATTGTTTACAACGTAAACAACACAACATTGACAGCTGATGACAAGATCATTTCTGCTGCTTCCTGCACAACAAACTGCTTGGCTCCTATGACTCAGGCTCTTAACAACACATATCCTGTTGTTTCCGGTATCATGACAACTGTTCATGCTTACACAGGAGACCAGATGATCCTTGATGGTCCTCAGAGAAAGGGCGACCTGAGAAGATCCAGAGCAGGCGCTATGAACATCGTTCCTAACTCCACAGGCGCTGCAAAGGCTATCGGACTTGTTCTTCCCGAGCTTAACGGTAAGCTTATCGGTTCTGCACAGCGTATTCCTACAGCTACAGGTTCCACAACAATTCTTGTTGCTGTTGTTAAGGGTAAGGATGTAACAAAGGAGTCCATCAATGCTGCTATGAAGGCTGCTTCCAACGAGTCCTTTGGTTACAATACAGACGAGATCGTATCTTCTGACATTATCGGCATGAAGTATGGTTCCTTGTTCGATGCAACTCAGACAATGGTTTCCAAGATCGACGATGACACATATCAGGTACAGGTTGTTTCCTGGTATGACAACGAGAATTCCTACACATCTCAGATGGTAAGAACAATCAAGTATTTCGCTGAGCTTAACTAATTTTAAAGCAATGAGCCCTGCCCACCATAAGTGGGTCTGGGCTCTTTTTTCGCGTAAACAACTATACAAAGGAGAAAAAATTAATGCTTAATAAGAAGTCAGTTGACGATATTAACGTAAAGGGCCTGAGAGTTCTTTGCAGATGCGATTTTAACGTGCCGATTATCGATGGCAAGATTACTGATGACACAAGACTTGTTGCAGCACTTCCCACAATCAAGAAGCTTGTTGCAGATGGCGGCAAGGTTATCCTTTGCTCTCACTTGGGCAAGCCCAAGGGACCTGATGCAAAGTTCACACTTGCTCCTGTTGCTGAGGCACTTACAGGCCTTCTTGGTCAGGAAGTTAAGTTTGCAGCTGATGATACAGTTGTAGGCGATAACGCAAGAGCTGCCGTTGCTAATATGAAGAATGGCGATGTAGTTCTGCTTCAGAATACAAGATACAGAGCAGAGGAGTCCAAGTGCGGCGAGGAGTTCTCCAAGGATTTGGCTTCCATTTGCGATGTGTTTGTAAATGACGCTTTCGGTACAGCTCACAGAGCACACTGCTCCAACGTGGGTGTTACACAGTATGTCGATACAGCCGCAGTTGGTTACCTGATGCAGAAGGAAATTGATTTCCTTGGCAATGCAGTAGATAACCCCGTAAGACCTTTCGTTGCAGTACTTGGCGGATCCAAGGTTTCCTCTAAGATTTCCGTTATCGAGAACCTGCTTACCAAAGTTGACAAGCTGATCATCGGCGGCGGTATGTCCTACACATTCTTTGCAGCTAAGGGCTACAGCGTAGGAACATCCCTCCTTGAGCCCGACTACATTGAGTATGCTAAGGAAATGCTTGCTAAGGCTGGCGACAAGCTCCTTCTCCCTGTAGACACAGTAATTGCTGACGATTTCTCAAATGATGCAAATTACAAGGTTGTCGACAGCGACAAGATCGAGGACGGCTGGATGGGTATGGATATTGGCCCCAAGACCAGAACTCTGTTTGCAGATGCACTTAAGTCTGCTAAGACAGTTGTTTGGAACGGACCCATGGGCGTATTCGAGATGTCCAACTTTGCTAAGGGTACAAATGCAGTAGCAGAGACTCTTGCAAACATCGATGCAACTACAATTATCGGCGGAGGCGATTCCGCAGCAGCTGTTAACCAGATGGGCTATGGCGACAAGATGTCCCACATCTCCACCGGTGGTGGCGCTTCTCTTGAGTTCCTCGAGGGCAAGGAGCTTCCCGGTGTTGCAGCAGCAAACGACAAGGAATAATTTATAAGAGGTAAATACAATGGCTAGAGTTAAAATGGCAGCAGGTAACTGGAAGATGAACAATGGCGTTAAGGCAGCCGTTGAGTTCGTTTCTCAGGTTATTCCTGCAGTTAAAGATTCAAACAACGAGGTTGTTCTCGGCGTTCCCTTTGTTTGCATCCCCGATGTTGCAAAGCTGTGTGCCGGTACAAACGTTAAGGTTGCTGCCCAGAACATGTACTTCAAGGACAGCGGAGCATACACCGGAGAGGTTTCCGGTCCTATGCTTGCAGAGCTTGGTGTATCCTATGTTATCATTGGTCACTCCGAGCGTAGAGAGTACTTTGCTGAGACAGATGAGACCGTAAACCTTAAGGCCAAGGCAGTATTTGCTCATGGTATGACTCCCATCATTTGCTGTGGTGAGACACTTGAGCAGAGAGAGCTGGGAATCAAGGACGAGTGGATCAGAATGCAGGTCAAGCTTGCACTCAAGGATCTCACAGATGAGCAGGTTTCCTCTTTGGTAATTGCTTATGAGCCTATTTGGGCTATCGGTACAGGCAAGACAGCTACATCTGAGCAGGCACAGGAGATTTGCCACCTGATCAGAGAGTGTGTTGCAGAGCTGTACAACAGAGAGGTTGCCGATGCAGTTCGCGTACTTTACGGCGGCAGCGTTAAGGCTTCCAACTGCCAGGAACTCTTTGGCATGGCAGATATCGACGGTGGTCTGGTTGGCGGTGCCAGCCTTAAGCTGGACGAGTGGCAGGCAATTTCTAACTGCTAATTATTGTTATGACAGTATGGCCGTGTCTGACCAACAGATGCGGCCATAAGTTATGTAAAGGAGCATTGATATGAAGCTTGAGAAGAGCGGTTTTTCCGGATACAAGGGCCCTGTTGTTGTTATTGTAATGGATGGCATCGGACTTAGCGACAGGGTAGAGGGCAATGCAGTTAAGCAGGCCTATACACCTACTTTGGACAGAATTATGGCCCAGTATCCCACAGTTAAATTGAGAGCACATGGTACAGCAGTAGGACTCCCTTCCGATGATGACATGGGTAACTCCGAGGTTGGCCACAACGCCATTGGCGCAGGAAAGGTCTATAGCCAGGGGGCCAAGCTAGTGGCCCAGTCCATCGAGACAGGTAAGATGTTTGCTAACCAGGCATGGCAGGATGTTTCCGGCAATGTAGTCAGCAACAACTCCACACTCCACTTTATTGGCTTGTTCTCCGACGGCAATGTACATTCACATATTGACCACCTTAAGGCTATGGTAAATCAGGCCAAGGAGGATGGAGTTAAGACAGTACGTATCCATATTCTACTGGACGGAAGAGACGTCGGCGAGACATCTGCTCTTGAGTATGTTCAGCCCTTCGAGGCGTTTTTGTCCGAGTTGAATGACGGAGCATTTGATGCACGAATTGCATCCGGTGGCGGCAGAATGAACATCACAATGGACAGATATGAGGCTGATTGGTCTATGGTTCAGCGGGGTTGGTACACACACGTTCTGGGCGAGGGCAGACAGTTTGCATCTGCTGAGGAAGCAATTACCACATATAGATCTGAGGCCAAGGTTATCGACCAGGATCTGCCAGCATTTGTTATTGCAGAGAATGGCAATCCTATTGGAACAATTGAGGATGGCGATTCCGTAGTCTTCTACAATTTCCGTGGCGATAGAGCTATTGAGATATCTAAGGCATTCGAAACAGAGAACTTCACAGAGTTCGATAGAAAGAGATTCCCCAAGGTGGTTTATGCCGGCATGCTGGAGTACGATGGCGACCTGCACATTCCTTCACGTTATCTGGTTTCTCCTCCCGAGATACTCAATACTATGAGCGAGCTGCTGGTTAACTCCGGCGTTTCTCAGATGGCAGTTTCCGAGACACAGAAGTACGGTCACGTTACTTATTTCTGGAACGGAAACAAGAGTGGAAAGTTCAGTGAGACTCTGGAAACCTATTTTGAACTTCCATCTGACAACGTATCCTTTGACACCAGACCTTGGATGAAGGCCGTTGATGCAGGAGAGAAGTTCATAGCAGAGCTGGAGACCGGCAAGTACGATTTTGCACGTATTAACTTTGCAAATGGTGATATGGTTGGCCATACAGGAAACTTTGCTGCCACAGTGATTGCCGTTGAGACAGTTGACCTGATTCTTGCAAGAGTTCTTGAAACCATCGACAAGATGGGCGGTTGCGCAATTATTACTGCTGACCATGGCAATGCAGACGAGATGTACGAGATTGACAAGAAGACAGGTAAGGCCAAGACTAACCCTGATGGAACTCTCAAAGCTAAGACCTCTCACACACTTAACCCCGTACCATGCATCTTGTATGACAATGTGCACAGCGGAGAATACGAGGTTGTAGACACAGGCAAGTTGGGTCTGTCCAACATTGCAGCGACAGCTGTGACTCTACTTGGATTCAAGGCTCCAGACTTCTGGGATGATAGCATAATCAAGTTAAAGTAGTTGAAAACACATTCTACGTAAAGTGTGATTTCCTTAACGGAAAATAAAAACAGCAAGATAAAAGAAGCCTGCATAGACCCAGAGGGGAGCTGTGCAGGCTTTTCTGTTAAGTGGTGGTATGGGCGAAGGCTTTCTTCGTACAAGGGAGCTTTTGGTGCCGAGAAAATCCGTAAAAACAAGTTGCAATTTTACAGTAGTGCCCTCGCTACGTATTTAAATTTACAAAATTCTCGTCGTTATGCTATAATTTCCTTGTGTATATATTTTAGAAACGGAGGGTTTCACTATGATTGGATCCGGACTGAAAAAATTCGCCCAACAACACGGCATGAAGATTGCTCGCGGCGTTGCCTACGGCAGTTTCTATGGGTATGCTGCTACTTTTTGCGAAGGTTCCGGCTGGAAACGCATTGTTGTATCTACCCGGTTTCCGGACCCCGCCAAGCGCGACGCGCTTCGTACTGCCCTGGCACAGCAGAATCTGACCACCCAGTACCGGGTAAAATCTCTGGAAATATTCGATGACGGAATCGTTATCCTGTTTTTAGACAATCCCGGTACGATGAAAAAGATCGAAGCCTTTTGCCAGTGGTTTTTTCCACAGCTGGCAGCCTATGAGGCAACTGGGACAGACATCTGCAGCGAATGCGGTGCCCCTATCCTGGACGATGGTTGCTGGAAACTGCTTAATGAAATTGCACGCCATATGCATCGATCCTGTGCCCAAAATCTAAAGGAGCAGTTGGACGCCGATGAGGACCAACAGAAGCGGGAAGAAACCGGTTCTTATATCACCGGTTTGATCGGTGCCCTGATTGGTGCCATGTTGGGTGCTGTTGTGTGGGGACTAGTCCTGCATATGGGATATATGGCCTCCATTGTTGGTTTTTTGATTGGTTTTCTCGCTGAAAAAGGCTATACATTGCTGAATGGCAGACAGGGCAGGGGTAAGGTGTTCATTTTGGCCGGCGTCACTATTTTCGGAGTTTTGCTGGGCAACATCGGCTATGACGCTGTAGTATGGGCCACGGAGATCGCTAAATATGCCCCCAATGCAGCCGTTACTCTCAACGGCGCAGAGGTCCCGGTTTCCTACGGTGATATTCCCATGCTTATTGGTTACTTCTTTGCCAACGATTCTGAGTATCAATCAGCCATGATTATGAACTGCCTTATGGGTATCGGCTTCGCCCTGTTGGGTGTTTTAGGAATTCTGAGCAAAGCAAAAAAGGAAACCACCGCTCCAAAATTTATTGATCTGGAATAAACAGACAATCCTGGGATGAAATGTATATGTTATATAGAAAAACATAGCTTAATATATTCCACAAAAGAGATTGATAACTGCTTATCAAGAGTAAACAGGAGTAATCCGGATTAGAATGCAATTGCTTTTGATAGAGCATTATTCTGCCTCAATAGGTAAATATAAGGGCCCTATTGGTATTGCAATAGGGCCCCTGTTATGCTAAAATGCCACAATGTGACATCAATTTTGAGGTCAGCAGACTTAACATATATTTGAGGTAAATGATGAACGCTTTTCAGATTATTTTCGGTATTCTTGACATTATTGTGTGTATCGCTCTTGTTACTATTATTGTGACACAGAGCAGCAAGTCCGGTGGACTTGGAGCTATTGGTGGACAGTCTGATTCCGGTTTTGGTGTTTCCAAGGCAAAGAGCCTGAGAAACGAGGCTATCTATTCCAAGATCACAATCGGTCTGGCAGTTGCTTTCATTGCTTTGTCTGTAGCATTGTTTGCTATGACAAACAACAAGGCTACTAACACACCCAGCACCCCCACAGCGACTCCTACTTCATCAGCAACAGCTACCCCTAACCCTTCTGCTTCGCCTAACGCTGATGGCACCTCAGACGTTACCACAGATGTAACAACAGATGTTACTGCTGATGCAACGACTGACGTTACAGAGTAATACCATTACCCAAGCAGAACGGAATAATTCTTTTTTGATAGCAAACAGCTATCCAAGGGTAAAACAGATGGCATAACTAAACACAGTATCGATGGCGATGCTGTGTTTTTTTAAGCTTTCGGGGCAAAATTATATAGATGAAAAATAAGAAGAAAAACAAAAATTTACATCAAAGACATCGAGCCAATCGCCAGAAGAAAAACAGGCCATTGTTATACGGCACATACCGTGATACCGGCAGAGGCTTTGGCTTTGTAACTCCCACCGAAGATTCCTGGTGTTCGGAGGACATTTTTGTTGCCAAGGAGGATGCATTAGGAGCCTTTGAAGGTGATAGCGTTGCAGTATTGCTCAATCCATCCGGAGGCAGAGGTAAGGCTCACGGAACTGTTACCAGAGTGCTCAATAGGGCAACAGCGTCTCTGGTGGGCACCTGTTTTAATTCCGACAGAGGAATTGTGTTTTTGCCCGATGACAGGCGCTTTGCATCATATAGTTTTGTGCTGGACCACCAGTCCGAACTCCGCATTCAGGAGAGAGATGAAGTGGATCGCGGGATTAAAGCCTGCGTACGTATTACGCGTTACCCCAAGAACCACCTGGTTCGCACGGTTGTGAGTCTGACAGAGGTGTTGGGCGCTGTGGGTGACAAGGGCATTGATGTCCTGTCTATCATTAAGTCCTACGGCTTTCACGACAAATTCAGTCATGAGGTTTTAGCTGAATGTAACAGGATGCCAGAAAAAATTCCTCAGGAGGATTACTCCGGCAGAGAGGACTTTAGACATTACAATATAGTTACTATTGACGGCGACGATTCCAAGGACTTCGACGATGCGGTTTATGCCTGCAAGTTGGAGAACGGCAACTACATGCTTCAAGTTCACATTGCGGACGTGGCCCACTATGTCAACTCCATGACCTTGACAGATAGGGAGGCCTACTACAGGGGCACCAGTGTTTATTTCCTGGACAGAGTGTTGCCTATGTTGCCCGAAAGGCTGTCCAACGATTTGTGCAGCCTTAGACCGGATTTGGACAGGCTGACCATGTCTGTAGTCATGGAGGTTAACACACAGGGCAAGGTGGTAGATTATCGCATTACAGAAGGTGTTATTCGCTCTGCGGGCAGACTGACCTATTCCAAGGTATATAAATCCCTTCAGGGCCTTTGCCCCGAGTACGACAAATACAATCTCCTGTTGAGGGACATGGCTGAGTTGGCCAAAATATTACGGGACAAACGCTGTCGCCGTGGATCCCTGGAATTTGCATTCCCAGAATATAAGGTGTTACTTGACGAGGATGACAAACCCATATCTGTTGAGAAGGTTGAAATTACTGAGGCGAATGGCATTATAGAGGAATTTATGATCCTGTGTAATGAGACCGTTGCGGAGTTTGTTACCAATCACAAACATCCTATGATATACAGAGTTCACGACAATCCTGACCCGGAGAAGTTAATGCGTTTTGCTGCATTTGCCGGTGGTCTCGGATATTCTATGAATGTTACATCCGGCAATTTACAGCATGAGCTTTCCCGTGTAATAATGAATACAGAGGAGGATCCTCGTCAGCAGATGATTCATTCGGTTATGCTGAGAAGCCTTAAGAAGGCCGAATATTCTCCTGATAATATTGGCCATTTCGGATTGGCAAGTAAGTGCTATTGCCACTTTACATCGCCAATTCGCAGGTATCCTGACCTGATTGTCCACAGGATAATTAAGTCTATGATGGGCAAAAATTCTGACCCCTTGTTTCCGGACGATAGCCTTCACTATGCTGCCGGACACTTGTCCGACAAGGAAAGAGATGCCCAGGATGCATCCAGAGAGGCAGAGGAGATCAAAAAGATCGAATATATGCAGAACTTTATAGGCCAGTGGCTTGAGGGTGTAATCTGCGGAATCAACTACTCTGGACTCTTTGTCGAATTGGACAATGGGGTGGAGGGCTTTGTGGAACTTTCTTCTCTCCATCGCTTCTACGAGGTGGATCCAGACAACTTCCGAATTGTATCCAGAGGCGGCAATATAACGCTGTCCATGGGGAATCGTGTCAGGGTTAAGGTACTGAGCGCCAATATAAATCAACGGAGAGTATATTTCGAACTAGACAGAAAGTGTGAGGGCAAATAGCAATGAATAGGACTTTCGCAGTTTTATCTCTGGGTTGTAAGGTCAACCAATACGAGAGTCAAGCTCTGTCAGAGGAGCTTGTGAGGAGAGGCTTTGTCCAGGTGCCCTTTACTCAGATTGCCGACGTATATGTGGTAAACACATGTACCGTTACCGG
This sequence comes from Clostridia bacterium, assembly GCA_017501105.1. GTDB lineage: Bacteria > Bacillota > Clostridia > RGIG7378 > RGIG7378 > RGIG7378. Next base: position 10,789 of record JAFVXO010000074.1, read on the forward strand.
TATGTCAGATCGCAAATCCAGGCAGATGCTACGCCGCACCAAGAAACTGAACCCCGACAGTATTTTGGCTGTTATGGGTTGCTATAGCCAGTTATCCTCGGACGAGGTCAGCAAAATGGAGGAGACAGATATTATCTGGGGAACCCGCCATAGGGAGTTGTTGCCCGATGCCATTGAGCAGGCATTGAATAATCCCGGAGGCGAGAAAATCCGTTCCGATATGTTGTTAGATAGACGTATTGACCCGATTAGCATCTCACACATGTCAGAGAGATGCAGAGCCTATATCAAAGTAGAGGATGGATGCAACAGATACTGTACATATTGTGCCATTCCCTATGCGAGGGGGCCTGTGTGCAGCAGAGAACCAGAACAAATCCTGGCAGAGGCTCGCCGCCTGGCTAATGAGAGCTGCAGAGAAATCGTAATTATCGGAATTAATTTAGGTGTCTACGGTAGGGATTTGCCATCCAAACCTACCTTATCTCAAGTTATTGCACAAGTCGCAGAAATTCCCGGAATATTGAGAATCAGGCTGGGTTCTATGGAACCAGACATGGTTAATGAGGAGTTTTTGCAGGTACTGGCATCTACGCCAAAACTTTGCTCCCACTTCCATATGGCGCTCCAGAGCGGATGCGACAATCAACTTTTGGCCATGAACAGGAGATATACCTGCGCAGAGTTTGAGGATTATTGTATAAAACTAAGAGAAATCAGGCCTCAGGCTGCAATATGCACAGATATTATGGTGGGTTTTCCAGGAGAAAGCGACGATGATTTTGCTGCAACCAAGGAATTTCTGAGAAAAATTAATTTTGCCGCAATGCACGTATTTAAGTATTCCCGCAGGCCGGGAACCAAGGCTGACTCCATGCCTGATCAAGTTGACGAGAACGTAAAAAATAGGCGTAGTGAGGAGTTGATTCGCCTGGGTTCAGATATGAGCAAGGTCTTTAATTCCACCTTAATAGACAAAAATGTGGAGGTTTTGGCGGAGCGCAGATGCGAGGCAATTCCCAATATGTGGGAGGGCCATACTGACAACTATGTTACCGTCAGATTTTGCTGTGATGATGACTTGACGAACAAGCCTGTAATGGTACATATTACATCTGCAGACAGCGAATATGCCTATGGTACTATTGAAAATATGGCATTTTAGGTGGTATACTTCGTATACAAGTTATGAATGGAGGTTTAGTCAATGGACAAGGGTACGATTAAGTTTAAATTAGCCAATGACAAGGAAGACGTCAGTGAGATTCTTCGCCAGGTATACACTGCACTTAAGGCTAAGGGTTACAATCCTCTGAACCAGATTGTAGGATACATCATTTCCGGAGATCCTACCTATATTACTAGCTATAACAATGCTCGCGCATTAATTACCCGTATCGATAGAAACGACCTCCTGGAGGAGATGACACTGCAGTTCCTCAGAGATCACTGTGGCATCAACGACATCTGATGGCGAGAATACTTGGTATTGACTACGGTAGAGTCCGTATCGGCGTAGCTATCAGCGATGTTTCAGAGACTATTGCGGGGCCGCTGGTCACCGTTAAGAATCGCAACGGTTGTCTGGACGAAATCCTACAGCTATGCAGAGACAACGATGTTCAAACCATTGTTATGGGTTACCCTCGAAACATGAATGGTACTGAGGGGGAGAACTGCCACATGGTAAATGAATTTGCCGACAGACTAGTTCAAGCCGGTGGCTTCAATATCATTCGGTGGGACGAGCGCCTTTCCTCTGTTGCCATTCACTCCATGCTTGCCGAAACTGGCGCACGGGTAGGCAAGGATAAGGGTAAGGTTGATCGAATGGCCGCAGTCTACATTCTGCAGGGTTATCTCGATTACGCCAAGAACCATTAGTTAAATTATCTGATCCTGCTGGGTCGAAAGGAGATAAACATGAACGAAGACAAGAGAAACAATGTTCCCGAGGAGTTCGAGGAGGACGTTATAGAGATAATTGATGAGACCGGTTCTGCTATGCCCTACAAGGTATTGGCAGATTGCGAGTGGAATGGCAATGACTATGTTTTGCTGGAGCCCCAGTTCGATACAGGTGAGCCCGATGAGGTAATGATTTTCAGAGTTATCGAGGAGGATAACGGCGATTTTAACCTGGCAGAGCTGGAGACCGAGGAGGAGGCCAGAAACGTATTTAACCAGTTCAAGGACCTGTTGGCCGAGGACGATTTCGAGTTCCAGGTAGACGATTAATTACCGGTATATTTTCGATTACGACAAATGACACCCTGATCGATTGGGGTGTCATTTTTTTGCTATGACTAGGGTAATACAATGCAAGAAATGGGAAATAATATCCTTGAACCTGAATATTCAAAGGAGATTTGCTATGGGAAAGGCAAATTATTGTATCAAGTGTACCGTTGATAAGTGTAGATATCACTGCAACGACGAGAGTTATTGTTCATTGGCAAAAATTGTAGTTGGTGAGAGGCGTCAGTCAGGAAATGACGAATGCTGCACAGATTGCGAATCATTTTGTCATAAGTAATAGGTAACTTGCTTGATGTAAACACCGAGGCTTCTGTATAGGCCTCGGTGTTTTGCCAGAAAAGAGGATTCGTGCTATTATCGAAGCCGCAAGGAGGCAGTATGAAATCTGTTTGGGGTAATATACATAAGGGATTGATTGAAACATTGCCTGTAGAGGTGTTGGTTTTGTCCACATTTGCAATTGTACTGGTAGCATTAGGATTCTGGATCATTTATGCTAAGGGAGGCCTGGGCAAGTATCGTTATGGCACGGAGTCCTGTCTATCTACAGATGTGGATGAACTTTTTCCTAAGAGGTATGCTTTTCTGGATGGAGTTCGAGGTATAGCTATTATCCTTGTGATGGTTTTCCATGTGTGGCAGCAATCCTGGATGTGGCCAACTTTTTACATAGGTAATTTCGAAATTAACCTGAACCACTTTGCAGTTGTGGGCTACATGGGAGTGGAGGCGTTGTTTGTTCTCAGCGGTTTTTGTCTATTCTTGCCCTTCGCCAAAGCATGCTTTACCAAGGGACAGTTTAAATTTCCTGTATTAGACTTCTACAAGAAGAGACTTATCCGTATTCTGCCAAGTTATCTCCTTTCCATGGTCATATTGCTTGCCTTTGACAAGACAGTTTATATTGGTACCGGTTGGACCATGGTAAAAAACATACTGTCCCATCTGATGTTTGTCAGCAACTACAGCGTGTTAAATGGTGGCAGCTATATAAATGCCGTGTATTGGTCTCTGGCTGTTGAGATACAGTTTTACCTGCTGTTCCCATTAATCGCCTCATTGATGAAAAAATGGCCCCATATAACTACTTTTGCGGTGTCCATGCTCGCAAACTCCTATAGAGCCTATATCCTTGTTTTTGAGCCTGATAAACTGACTGCGCTATTTAACCTGTTACCCGGCATGATCGATATGTTCGTGCTAGGTATGTATGGATCCTGGTGGGCTATGCGCCTGAGAGCTGGTACAGCCAGTCTGGAGAATAAGAGGAGACGCATTCATACATACATCATGACTAGTGGTTTTGTAGTGCTGACTCTATTGCTCTGCAGCATCATGTACTGGCATAATGGATTTGTATACACAGATACCGGCTATACTGTGGTTTCTCCAACCCAGATGTTTCAAACATTAATCAGGCCAACCTGGGGCATGGTTGTTGTATTGCAGATGATATGTGGCGTGTTCCTGATTAACTGGGTGGAGAAGATATTTGCAAATCCTTTCAATGTGTTTATCGCAAGGATTTCTTTGAACCTGTACCTGTGGCACCAATGGATTGCTGTGAAGCTACGCGTTAACAACGTGCTTTACTATGATGCAATCAGATATAGTTCTAACCAATATGATCCTAACTGGAGTAAAAATGCATTTTGGATAAGTATTATTCTTTCAATTTTTGTTGCCTGCTTGATAACGTATCTGTGGGACGAACCGGTGACATCCGCTTTGATTAAGAGATTTGTTAAGCCTAAGGACAAGACTATGGCTGAAACTCAGTCAGAGCGTGTGACTCAGCTTAGTTGAGAATAGAGAGGAGCAGGCTGGCTCTGGCAAATAAAAAGCACTTATGCTTGCGGATTGCGTGAACATAAGTGCTTTTGCTTTTTATATTTTTGTGTTTACATCTGTGATTCAACTTCAAGCAGTATAGTGCTCATGGGCACACCTAGGGCAGAGCAGATCCGACAGAATGTAGCCATTGTGGGCCTTCGCATTCCACACTCTATTGCACTGAGATGTGAACGTCCGATGTTAGCCATAGCGCTGAGAGACTCCTGCGTAATGCCCAGGCTGGTTCGTGTCTTGGCAAGAACTTTGCCGAAGATAATGGGGTCGATGTTTGCTGATGCCATAAAAAAATACCTCCAAGTTTTAGCCAAAAAAACACGGCTAATAACAAAATACCAGTTTAGTATATTAAATGGCTGAACAATATACAATGTTATATAAGAAACATGACAATAACTGTTAAATAAACTTCCAAATTTCGTTACATAACAGTACTGAAGCCGTTAAATCAAGACATATATCCATTTAATCCATCATAACCTGTACACATCAAAGTGACATAGGATAGGGAGGAATGTGTGTATGCGTTGGTTTTCGGCGGCATTTGATGCCGTATGCGTTTTGGCTGTAGTTATATTGGTTTTCTGGTCTGTTGATTTTTATGGAACAATAGATAGAAATACAGTAATACAGGACAGGCCTGCTACGGAGGATGAATATTCCTCCGATGAAGAGGATAAACAGCTCCCTGCAGAAGGGCAAGACTCCTATCCGGAAATAGAGTACTATAACGAGGCTCAAGTTGTTACAAATGCACCTGTATTTCAAGGAATAAATTTAGAACCTCCAGCAGATGGACCTGAGATACTCATATACCACACCCATACATCTGAGAAATACGCCAATGGCATAGGTTCTGTTGTTGACGTGGGGAATCTCTTGGCTGACTTGCTGGAAGGATATGGTTATAGAGTTATACACGATACAACAATTAACGACGCGGTTTACAATGAGTCATACGACACCGCGTATAAAAATGTGTCATCTATTTTGGAAAAATATCCAACTATATACTGCGTAATTGATGTGCACAGGGATTCTGCCACAGAAAACATGGTAGCAACATCCGGGGGAGTAAATTATGCCAAGCTGATGTTGGTCGTGGGAACTAATGTCAGGCTGACCAACAGCCAATGGCAGCAAAATCTATCCTTTGCCAAGGCACTGCAGATTAACTGTGCAGAGAGAGTCGAAGAAATAATAAAACCCATCTACCTCAGTGAAAACAGATACAATCAGCATCTTTTGCCCAATTCTGTAATTACAGAGGTAGGTGGGGAGAAAAATACGTTAAGTGAGGCTCTGAACGCAACGTTTATATTGGCTGAATCAATCGTGGACAGCCTGGAAGGAAAATAGTAGTTAGCCTCTGAGGAATATATCCATCAAAGTGCATCCCGGGGCTACATAGTCCCCTTTTTTCTGTGCTTCGGCCTCGTTGAAGGAAAAACCATGAACAGGGTTGCAGCTATCCCAAATTAAATAGGGCACAGGCTCATGGTTGTGAGTCCTGATGTCCAGGGGTGTTGCATGGTCAGGAACGATTAAAATGCGCAAATCATGGCCCTGGTGGGCATATTCCAATGCAGGTCCAAGAATGTGTTTGTCTATCATTTCGATAGAGTACTTTTTGCCCTCTGCATCCCCGTGGTGCCCGCATTCATCAGGTGCCTCAATGTGGGCGTAGACAAAGTCGTATCCATTATTGAAACAATTTATAACAGCCTGGCCCTTGCCCTCAAAGTTGGTGTCCTTGTTGCCTGTTGCGCCATCCACCTCGATTACATCCATGTTTGTTAAGACGCCTAGACCCTTAATCAGATCAACTGCAGAAATAACAGCACCTCTGAGGCCATACTTGGACTGAAATGAGGGGAGGACAGGCTTGCTGCCTTGGCCCCAAAGCCAGATTGAGTTGGCAGGGTTCTTGCCCGCAGCCTTTCGTGCCAGGTTAATGGGGTGATTTTCCAATACCTTTGTGCTGGCCTCCATGAGCTCAAGAATTCCGGCTCCGTATGTGCCGCCGGGAAGGTATGAGGCTATAGGCTTGCCTGTAATGTCGTGGGGAGGAGTGCAGGTAAAATCTGTGCTGCCGTCCTTCCACAACAGACAATGACGATAGCTGACTCCGGCGTGGAAGTGCATAATATCTGTACCTAGAGCATTGTCCACGGCCTTGATAAGCTCGGAAGCCTCTTCAGTGGAGATTTCACCAGAACTATAGTCAATCATTGTTCTGTCAGCGTAGTTTTGCTCTGTGCTAAGGGTAACAACATTGCAGCGCATGGCCACATCTGTATCTGTCATTGGTACGCCCATGCTTGCGGCTTCGATAGGGCTGCGTCCTGTGTAAAATACGAGGGGATCGTATCCCATAACAGACATGTTTGCAGGGTCGCTGCCTGGAGGGGAAATACTGTCGGGTATAGTCTTGACCATACCGATGCGACTGCTGAGGGCAATCTGGTTCATATTGACCTTGTCAGCGGCCTCCATTGGAGTCATGTTATCAAAACCTGAATAAGGATGATCTCCCATACCATCACAAAGAATGACTAAATATTGCATAATAACCTCTTAAAAACAAGGAGTGTACCTAGTGTACACTCCTTGGGAATATCGAATAGTTTGATTTAGGAATTAACCCAGTACGGAGATGAATACACCGGCTGCAACAGCAGAACCAATAACACCGGCTACGTTGGGGCCCATGGCGTGCATCAGCAGGAAGTTGGATGGATCCTCCTCGGAACCGACAGCCTGAGATACACGGGCTGCCATAGGTACGGCAGAAACGCCGGCAGATCCGATAAGAGGATTGATCTTGCCGCCTGTAAGTACGCACATAAGCTTACCGACAAGGAGACCGCCCATAGTGCCGATAGCAAAGGCTACAACACCCATTGCTACAATACCAAGAGTCTTGAGTGTAAGGAAGTTGTCAGCAGTAGCAGTAGCGCCAACGGACAAACCGAGGAAAATGGTAACGATATTCATCAGCTCATTGCTTGCAGTCTTAACCAGTCTCTCGCAAACTCCAGACTCCTTAATCAGGTTACCGAACATAAGGCAACCAATTAGGGGAGCAGCAGAGGGCAGGAACAGTGCGATAAGGATAGTAACCATGATGGGGAAGATAATCTTCTCTGTCTTGGATACAGGACGCAAAACGCTCATCTTAATGCGACGCTCCTTCTTGGTAGTGAGCAGTCTCATGATGGGCTTCTGAATGGCGGGAATCAAAGCCATGTACGAATATGCTGCGATGGCGATGGGACCAAGAAGCTCAGGTGAAAGGAGCCTTGTAACGAAAATAGCTGTGGGACCGTCTGCACCACCAATAATACCGATGGAGGCAGCATCATTCATCGTAAAACCAATACCGGGAATCTGTCCCAGGAGAAGAGCTCCTGCAAATGCAACAAATATACCCACCTGAGCGCCTGCACCCATAAGCAAGGACTTGGGGTTGGCAATCAGAGAGGAGAAATCGGTCATAGCACCGATACCAACGAAGATAAGACAGGGATAAATACCAAGCTTAACGCCCAGGTACAATATGTCTAGCAGGCCGGCATCGCCACTGCCGATGGCCGCCCAGTCGATATGACCCTCAGCAAAGAACTGTGCATTGTAAAGGCCTGCGCCGGGGAGGTTGGAAAGCATCATGCCAAAGGCAATGGGCAAGAGCAGCAGTGGCTCAAACTTCTTGACAATAGCGAGATAAACCAGAACCAAAGAAAGACCAATCATAACGTAGTTTTTCCAGTCGCCAGAGAGGAAACCGGAGTCGTTCACAAGACCGACCAAAATGTCTTTAATAGTATTAAGAAAATCCATCTATGTAATCCTTTCTGCGAAATTAAACCTTGCGAATAGACTTGATCCTGATACTACGATCGTCATCCACGGGGTTGATTTTGTTAATCGCTGCTGAAACAGCTGCAACAAAGGCTGCATCGGGTACATCATTGGCTGGGGTGGCCTTGGGTGCTGAACGCTTGGCCAGGGAAGTGAAAATGCTGCCCATAATTGAAATGAACAGAATCAAAACTGCCAAAACCAAGAAAACAACGAGGATACCACCGATCATCAAAGCAACTTGCTGTCCTGTCATAATAGTCTCCTTGTACAGTGCGAAAAAACGCACAAAATAAAAAATCCAATCAAAGGAAACGGTATCACAGTACCCCCTAAAAGTCAATGAGAAATACGACCGTAGAATAATTGAATAATTTGACATAAAAAAAGGCTAAATGTATAATTTGTGTATTAATATGGGAGGGTTCGGATGCATATTTTATCTGATAAAAAAAGACTTACCAAGATTATTGCTATAGCATCGGCATTTCTGCTGATTATTATTTGCGCCGTGGTAGTTTTTGCCGATTCATGGGCACGTTATGACTTGTTCCTGGATGGCTATGTAATCAACACAAAGGACGTTCCCATGGTGGATGGGGATGCTGTGCTTATACCAGCGAAGCAGGTCACCGAATATATTGGCGGAGACATTACTGTTAACGGTTCTCAGGCTACAATTGTCTGGGGTGGTTATACGTGTACGCTTAAAGATGGCAGTGCAACTGCTTCATATACTTCATATTTTACGTCCGGTAATTCTACATTTGAGGCAGATACTCCTGCAAAGTTTACACAGGATGAGGTTTTCTGTTCTGCTCAGGTTTTCACCGATTTGATGAAGGCCGTTACAGTTACGGTCAACAACACCTACTACCATGTAAGGATTGATTCTCTGGAGGAGCCCACCCCTACACCGGAAGTCACAGCGACTCCCACAGCTACACCAACAGCCACACCAACTGCGAAACCGACAGCTACGCCTACGGCCACACCTACCGCTACTCCTACAGCTACACCTACCCCCACGCCTACACCTACTCCGTAGCCAATTTCGCCTGACGGTAAGTATCATGGTACCACAATTACTGCAGGGCTTACCTATGAAAATCGTGGTACACGGAGATACTTCAATATACAAGGTGTGGAGATGACCAATGGGGCAGAGCCAGTGTCCTCTGTCAACTACACTGAGAATATCAGTAGCGACAAGAAAACATATGCTATTACTTTCGTTGATAATGGTAAGTTCTCTGACGCCTTCTACAATTTGAACGACGATATGTTCTCCACTTTGGTTGTGACCAGAATTAGCAACAATGTTGTCAAGTTTACGTTTACAACCAAGGTTGCTGTTGTTGCGTTCCCCATTATCAGAGAGGATTCCTCTGACACCTACAGCACCATATCCTTCTATACGGCTAAGGAATCAGGCCCCAGAGTTATTATCGATGCAGGACATGGAGGCTATGACCATGGTGCAATTTACAGCAGCACATATGAATCTTTCCTTAATCTTGACGTAGCTAAGCTGGTTATTGCAAAACTCAAAGCTGCAGGCGTTGATGTTATTGCCACCAGAGAGGACGACACCTTTGTTGGTGTATACGAGAGAGCCTATCTGGCAAACAAGGCCTCTGCTACACTATTCGTCAGCATTCACCACAATGCATCTACAGTACCCGAAATGCACGGTACAGGTACTTATTACTACAGTACTTCTACCAATGGAATCAAGGCAGCAACCAATATCCAGGAACGTCTTGTTTCTGCTCTGGGTTCTCTGAACCACGGCATTATTACAGGCAATGATCTTATAGTTATTGACAACACGAACATGCCTGCCGCATTGGTTGAGTTGGGTTTCATGTCAAATGATGAGGAGCTACAGAAACTCAAGGATCCCAATTATCAAGAAAAAGCGGCCAATGCTATTTGCCAGGGCATTTTGGATACATTAGATCAGATGGGGTATTAGGTTTTGAACAAGATTATTGTAGCCACTAACAACGACCACAAAATTGCAGAAATTAGGGAAATTCTCAGTGGATTTGAGTGTGTTTCTCTGCGAGAGGCTGGCATTGATTCTAATCCAGAAGAGACAGGTACAACTTTTGCGGAAAACGCTGAGATTAAGGCTATGTCCCTGCACAATATTACCGGAGGTGCTGCAATTGCTGATGACTCGGGAATTTGTATTGACGCCTTTGGTGGTGAACCAGGTATATATAGCAGCAGATTTCTTGGTGAAGATACACCCTATGACATCAAAAACAGCATTATTTTAGACAGGCTTAAGGATACTCCCTGGGAGGACAGGGGTGCCCAGTTTGTCTGTGCAGTTTGCTATGTTGACACCCAGGGAAAGGCTCATTCCTTTCTGGGAGTTTGTGAGGGACATGTGGGTTATGAACCTAAAGGAGACCGAGGATTTGGCTATGATCCTATATTCGTTCCAAATTGTGGGGACGGACGGACAACTGCAGAAATGACCGATGACGAGAAGAACGCCATCAGCCACAGAGGCCGAGCAATGCGAGCTTTTGCGGATTATATTCAAAATCAATCTTGACAACACAATGATCATATCATTATAATTACAAACGCTGTCGTTTACAGGCAGTAATCCTTGATGGAGAGGGGGGATAAGTAATGTCCGAAATCAGAGTTAAAGAGAACGAGTCTCTTGAGTCCGCGCTTAAGCGTTGGAAGAGACAGTGTGCCAAGGCAGGTGTCCTCGCCGAGCTCCGCAAGAGAGAGCACTATGAGAAGCCCAGCGTAAAGCGTAAGAAGAAGTCCGAGGCTGCTCGTAAGAGAAAGTTCAAGTAATAGAACTTAAAGGTTCGACTAAAAGGAGACACTTCGTAAGGAAGTTGTCTCCTGTTTTTTTGCTTCAATTAATTTCTCGTGATATTATACTTAATTGTAAATACAACAGGAGGATGCTTTATGAATGTCTTGTCTGATTTGATGCTAGGTACAATTTCTTTTCCCGGATTGGGCCTTGAGTTTGAGATTGATAGGATTGCATTTACCATAGGCAAGTTCAGCGTATATTGGTATGCAATATTTATTGTTGGCGCTATGGTTATTTCCGGAATCATCGCTATGATTCAGTGCAAAAAATACGGCATTAAGGACGAGGATGTTTTAGACAACCTGTTGTTTGCACTGCCAGCTGCAATAATCGGTGCACGTATGTATTATGTGGTATTTGAGTGGGCCAGCTTAGGAAGGAAACACTGTGGCAGACAGTTGCGGCAATTTTTAACATCCGAGACGGTGGTTTTGCTATATACGGCGGTCTGATTGCAGCAGCTCTGGCAGTCTATGTGGTGGCACGCGTCAAGAAGATAAACTTCCTGCATCTATTTGATTTTGCAGTACCATATATTGCATTGTCTCAGGCAATTGGCAGATGGGGCAACTTTGTTAATCAGGAAGCGTTCGGCGTAAACACAACCTTGCCTTGGGGTATGACAGGTGATCAGATTATTCGTACTTTGCTGAGCAGACAGGGAGAGCTTGCAGCATTGGGCATGAATGTGGATCCATATGCTCCGGTTCATCCCACGTTTTTATACGAATCATTGTGCAATGCAATTATTGCAGTGGTTTTGTTTGTTCTGCGCAGAAAGTTTATGGACCGCAAGGAGGGTTACAATACATTTATGTACCTGTCTTTGTATGGCCTTTGCAGGGCATTTATCGAGGGCTTGCGGACAGACAGCTTGATGATGGGATCTATTAGGGTATCACAGCTGGTTGCCTTGGTATGTTTCCTGGCTTGCGGCACATTGGCTGTTTTGTTTATGCGCAAGAAGGCTTCACGCGATTATTTTGCCGGCGTTACAGAGGCTGATGTGTATCCTGTTGATACAGTAGAGGTATCGGTTGAAAATACAGCTGTTGATATGGATTCTGAGGAGAACGTAGATCCTCTCGAGGAACAGTCCCAGGATGTGGTAGATAATGGTTAAACGCAAGAAGAAAAAGGGAATAGGTGTACTGTCCTTAAAAAACGAACAGAAGATTAGTCTGTCCAAAACCTATGATTATGGACTGATTTTTTGCGTTATCGTTTTGACATGTATTGGTGCGGTTCTCTGCACCAGCGCCATCAGCTACTTTTCTGCGTTCAGTTCCATGCTTCGCAATCAGATCCTCAGTATTATTGTGGGTATTGTGATATGCGTAGTTATCAGCATCATGGATTATGACTACTTTAAGTTGTTTGGTATTATCGGATATTTTGTTACATTGGGCCTGTTGGTGCTGGTTTTGTTCCGAGGCGTAGAAATTGGTGGCGCCAAGAGCTGGTTGCGCTTGCCGGTTTTAGGCCTTTTCCAGCCCTCAGAGCTATCCAAGGTTACCACAATTATGGTCGTTGCCATCTTTTTTGGCAGACTGAGAGACAACGAAGGTAAACCATGGATAAATGTGCTGATGATGATTGTTACCTGCGCTATACCATTGGGCTTAATTGCGAAACAGAACGATTTCGGAACGGCAATGATCTATATTTTTGCCATCGCCATTATGATATTCATGTTCGGGATTAAGTTCAGATACATTTTTATCGCTGGCGGTTTGGGGCTGGCATCACTGCCATTTCTGTGGTTTAACGTATTGAAGGACCACCAAAAGGGTAGAATTCTTGCGGTACTACAACCTGAGGTGTTCGCTGAGACATATTCATACAATATTTTGAGAGCGGAGACGGCCATATCCTCTGGAGGACTGACAGGAAAGGGCATGCTCAATGGAGATCTGACAGCCAATTACTATGTGCCCGTTCAGGAATCCGACTTTATCTTTTCAGTAGCTGGTGAGGAGATGGGATTTATCGGGTGTACATTCCTGTTACTGCTCATATTCGGTATACTTGGATGGATGTACTGGATTGGATTTTCTGCCAAGGACTCCTACGGAAAATTCCTTGTAGTAGGCATGACATCAATGCTGGCCTTCCAATATTGCGAAAACATATGTGGCTGTCTGGGCATTTTCCCTTTGACAGGTATTCCGTTACCATTTGTCAGCCAGGGTGGAACAGCTATGATCGTTAACTTTATTCTGCTGGGTATTGTACTTAGCGTATCAAGTCGCAGAGATCGGAGTACCCACGTATACGACATGGCAAATACGAGGTCATATGAAGACAGTAAAACTATTTCCGAATATTCGTAGTTGCGATTTGATCAGCTATGCTCCCTTTGACAATGAAACAGGGAGTTCTTCTATTGTTTTGCGTGCCCCCGCAAAGATTAACCTGTATTTGGATATTACCGGAGTAGACAGGAGAGGATATCACTCTCTTAATATGGTTAACAAGGTCATATCTCTGGCCGACGAAGTCAGTATTTCTGTACGCAAAGGTGGCAGTGGTGTTATCGACTTTGAATGCAACGTCCCTGGTCTGCCTACAGATAGTCGTAACACATGTGTTAAAGCTGCAGCCCTGTTCAGAGGATGCGTTGAAACCAACGATGACATTTCGATTAGTTTGCATAAGGAGATTCCACATGAGGCTGGATTGGCAGGAGGGAGCGCTGATGGAGCTGCTGTATTGCTAGGCCTCAATCATATTTACGGCGAGCCCTGCGACGAAAATACACTGCAGCTGTTGTCTCTATCAATTGGTACTGATGTGCCTTTTTGCAGGACCAAGAGAACAGCTTTGTGTACGGGAGACGGCCGAAATATCAGATATATCAGGGATAATATGGATTGGAGCAGATATGCCCTTGTGCTGATTAAGCCCAATGTGGGGATATCCACCGGGGATGCCTATTCACAGTATGATGTCCTCACCGGCGGGTCGGATCCTGCCGCTCCAGGTCACCAGACTGCAGTTGAGGCTCTGTCTTTGGGAGATATGGAGATGTTGTCTCACGGCGCATACAATGCCTTGATGATTCCAGCACTTGCTAAACACAAAATTGTTGGGAATATTATAGATTACTTACGTGCCAGGGGGGCTGTTTTGGCGATGATGTCCGGCAGCGGTACCTGTGTTTACGGATATTTTGATAGAACCATGTCTCCGGACTTCAATGATATACTGAACGGAGCCTACGCGGAGTTTGGTGATCAAATCTTCACGTATGCAGAGATGGAGGAGATATGAGCCGAATCAGAACCGGGGTTGATCTGGTATACGTACCCCGTATAGTTAGCTTTATGGAGTCCGGAGACACAGAGTCAAGGGCCACAAAAACCTTCTCAGCAGAAGAGATTCA
>JAFVXO010000075.1 GCA_017501105.1 Clostridia bacterium
CCCTTTATCTTTGTTGAAAGATGTCGAAAATTCCTTGACACACTTTCTCTAATGAGATAGAGTGTGTGAGTACTCTAATGGACTAGAGAAAGGGAATGACATATGTCGACACCAAAAGTTTTTGAGAGCGAATATCGCTTCTGTCTTATCCTTTGGGAACATGAGCCTGTCAAAAGCAGCGAGCTTGTGAACCTGTGTCAGCAGCAGCTGGGATGGAAGCCTACAACTACATATACCGTTATCAAGAGATTGTCAGAGCGCGGAGTGTTAAAAAATGAGGACACCATCGTTTCCTCTCTCGTAACCAAAGAAGAGGTGCAGGCCAAGGAGATAAACGAGATGGTGGAGAAAACCTTTGAGGGATCTCTCCCGGCATTTGTAGCAGCATTTACCAAGCACCAGAGGATTTCAGGTGAGGAAATAGACGCGATTCAGCAGATGATAGATCGCTACAGAAAAGGTGAAATTTGATGTCACAGGTATTCCTGAACATTCTGAACATGAGCATTTCGGCCAGCTATGTTGTGCTTGCCGTGTTGCTCGTGCGTCTCCTATTGAAAAAGGCGCCCAGATGGATTGCAGTAGTGCTGTGGGGTATTGTGGCGCTGCGTCTTATTTCTCCATTTTCTATAGAGAGTGTGCTAAGCCTTATACCCAGCACGGAAACTGTGAGTCCCGGCATTATGATGGATACAGTGCCGTCTATAGATACAGGAATTCCCGTGATTGATAATTCTATAAATCCAATTATTAACCAGTCTTTTGCTCCTGTGACAGGAGACAGTGCCAATCCCTTGCAGGTGATAGTCCCAATCCTGGCTGCAGTTTGGGTAGCAGGTATGGTTCCACTCCTTATTTACACGGTGTTCAGCTACGTGAGGGTGAGGAGAAAGATTGGCACAGCCGTTCTTTACAGGGACAACATTTACCAGAGCGAAAATGTGGGATCTCCATTTGTTCTCGGCATTTTCAACCCCAGAGTGTATCTGCCGTTTGACATGGATGAAGGGGACGTGCCCCATGTGATTGCCCACGAGCAGGCACATATTCGGCGTATGGATTACCTTTGGAAGCCATTGGGATTTTTGTTGCTCACAGTGCACTGGTTCAACCCATTAATGTGGCTCAGCTATATTTTGCTCTGCAGGGACATTGAGCTGGCCTGCGACGAGAAGGTGGTTAAGAAACTGGGCCATGTGGAACGTGCAAATTATTCCCAGGCGCTGTTGACATGTAGCGTAAAGAGGATAACGATTGCTGCTTGTCCACTGGCTTTTGGTGAGGTGGGTGTTAAGGATCGCGTTAGGTCCGTGTTGAACTACAGGAAACCCGCCTTTTGGATTATTGTGGTTGCTCTGGTTGCCTGTGTGGTTGTTGCGGTTTGCTTTTTGACAAACCCTGTCAAAGACAATACTGACCAAACAGAGGACATCCCAACACCTTCACCCATCGTTCTGAATGATAAGTATAAGTGGCTGATGGAATATTGTCCCGAATACTTTAGGATTGATGCTTCCGATGGCTTGGATGTATATGTGTGGCAGATGGCAGCAAACAGCTACTCCTTTGGGGTGTTGCCACATAAGGATGCTCAGCGACATGGGATAAGCTCGGAACTGATGGATTTAAAGGCCACCAGTGCCGACCAGATGCTGGCAATTCTCTCCACGTATGACCTGGGTGAGGGCCATATACACATTGTTCCGTGGAGACATCCCCTTTCCAGCTATATACCGGATTGGAGCACTTCTGAGGAGGGCGAGGCCCCTGAGGACGCCGATGAGAAAATGGACGAGTACATTGAAAGGGTCAGGAATATACTCTTTGGGGAGAAAAACTCAACAATTTCTGTTGAAAACCAATTTGCTCCAATTGGATTTAAGAGCGACATATCTTATCTGCCTAAGACCATAACTGTTGTACCCTCAGACAATCAGTATAAGGACATAACTGCAAGAGAGACTGCCTACACCGATGTTTCCCTGCCGGATTATAGGGATATGGTGGAGAAGTACCTGGTCACAGATTATGGTATAGACAGTGTGGCGGGGATGCCTTTTCAGGAGAGCGATGTTGTATATGAGAAAACTGATCTATATTCTGGCATCATAGAGGATTCTAAGGTCATTGTGAAGAGGACATACACCTATTATGATGCGTTTTCAGGGGTCAAGGTGGCAGATAGCTTCGTAAGGGTGAGCGTAGATGCTGAGGGCGTCAACGGAGTGGAGTATAACAGATTGGATGTCCCTGCAGATGTAGAGTTTGTGGACCCGGAGAATTTAGTGGGAGAGGACTACTGCTCCCCCTGGGAGGCTCAGGCAGCAGTGATGATGAGATATCCAACTGCAAGTATAGATTCGATCTCTATAGCCTACGTGCCAGTGGAGGGGGATGTCCACGTGCTTTGTTATGAATTTAATACAAAGCGGGCAGGGTCCTATTATGTAGAGGTTAGCACCGGTAAGGTAATAGAGAGGTGACTTAGGATGAAAGGAAGCTACACAAAAGATTTCAAAATCACTGCCTGTGAGCTTGTGGTGAAGGAAGGGAGAAAGGTCACTGAGGTGGCTGAAAAAATGGGCATTAATCGGGTTATGCTCTATCGTTGGATACAGGAGTATACCACCTACGGGGATGGAGCCTTTGTTGGAAAGGGGAGAGAAAGACTCTCTGATGATAAACTTAAGAAAGCGCTCAAAAGAATCCATGAACTTGAGCTTGAGAACAAAATACTAAAAAAAGCTGCAGCATACTTTGCACGACACCCAGGAAACGAATAGAGTTTGTAAAACAGGAGATGGCTACAAACAACATTAGCAAGGTATGCAAAGCACTGGGTGTTTCCAGGGGCCAGTATTACTACAAACCAGTAAGCCCCAATATTAAGAAAATCGAGGAAGAAAATGCAGTTATTAACTGTTTCGAAAAGCACAACGGCAACTACGGCTGTACTCGAATACGACGAGAGCTGCTGCTGGATGGAATTGACGTAAGCGAGTATCGCATCTCAAAGATACTCAAAAAGCACAGAGGGGTGACAAGCCGAGAGGCAAAGAACAGCATAAAAGGCCTAGTCCCTTGGGAAGGGCAGTATCTTGATGGAGATCAAACCGTGTGCAAGGTTGATGTAACGGACCTAAATTATTTAGGGCGTTCTGACATGATACAACTTAAGTATGGTAGAGGTCGGGCCCATGTGTACGCCATAATTGAAGTTGCCACGGGACGAATTGTTGGGTGGACTATGGAAAGGAAGTAAAACCTGAGATAGGAAACAGTAATACACAAAAATAAAAAGGAGAAGAAGGATGAACAAATTTAAAAAGGTTTTTGCCATTGTAGTTGCTTTTTTGGTGGTAGTATCCAACAGCGTTTTTGTGAGTGTTAGCGCAGATGATATGCGTTCCCCCTGGTCCACAATTATTATGCAGGGGAACACGCGTAGTCCTTCGGACTGCCAGGCCCTTAAGGACAGCCTGGAGGAAGCCAATCGTGGCTATACCATATTCGAGACCAAGGGCTGGGAAGATGGCCAGATAGAGCCAAATATCTATCGAGTTACAATGAAAGAATTCATGGAGATGAAGGATTACCATGTGGCATATTATTCGGGACATGGTGCATCGTCTGGAAATGGAAATCTCGCAAGACCGGTGCTGAATGCCAGACAAGCGCAACCGAATGTGAATTATGGAATCAGTACCCAGTTTAATGTGGCACAGGTATTACAGGTGGAACAAAGTAATTGGCGAACGGATTGTTCTATCAAGCCGGAGGATAACCTGCGGGTACTGATACTTTCCGCTTGTAGGCAGTTGGACTCCAGTGTAGTAAAGTATTATGCCAGGGCCATGCGGGCCTCAGGAATTATGGCCATTGCGTCATATCATGAAACTTCGCCGAGTACAGGATATGACGATGAAGTTGCAGAGGATTTCGTTTATTTTGCGGACCAGGGCAATAGCGTATGGTACTCCTGGGATAATGCAAATATCGATCGGCCATGGGCACTACTTGTGTATCAGGAAAACTATAACCAGTATTATCGCATGCCGGGATTCCCCGGAAATACATATCAAGCACCATCAGAGGATGCTGCGGTATATAGGTACGCCAATTTTTTGGACTCTGCAGGATTAACTCCGTTTGCGGCAACAGGCGTGAACGGGGATAGTATAGCGTCTCTGCCCTTGACAATTTCCACACGGCCCCTAGCTCACAGGGAAGGCAAAGGCATAGCTGCAAGGGAAACTGCCGCTACCACAACTTCTGTGTCGGACAGCAAGGCCTTGGTTGAGAAGTATATAACGTCCAATTATGCAGTCAGAAATCTTGAGGACATGGTGTGCGTGGAGCATTATGTGGCATGTGACAGGGTAGATGAGGAAACAGGCATTGTGGAGGACTCCAGAGTTGTAGTGGAGAG
>JAFVXO010000076.1 GCA_017501105.1 Clostridia bacterium
ATTATATAATGTCAATAATTTGGCGAAAGTGAGGCTATGAAATTGAACAGGTTCATTGTTAATGTAAACGGACAGAAATTTGATATAGAGATTACAGAGTTGGACTCTCGTGTAGTTGCTAACTCAGCACCTACAGTAGCATCTGCTCCTGCAGCTCCTGCAGCACCCGTTGCACCAGCCGCTCCCGTAGCTCCTGCGGCACCCGTTGTAGCAGGCTCTGCACAGGTTGTATGCCCCATGCCCGGCGCCATCCTTGATGTCAAGGTTGCAGCTGGTCAGCAGGTTTCCAAGGGTCAGATTCTCTTGATCCTGGAGGCTATGAAGATGGAGAACGAGATTGTTGCTCCTCAGGACGGTACAGTTTCTGCAGTTCGCGTACAGAAGGGCGCCACTGTAAACTCCGGCGACATTTTGGTGGATTTGGCATAGGATATTCATAGGACAAGGAGATAGGATTATGGCTAAGGTTAAGATTACTGAAACAGTCCTTAGAGACGCTCATCAGTCTCTGATTGCGACTCGTATGACCACAGATGAGATGCTTCCCATTCTGGAGAAGCTGGACAATGTCGGCTACAATGCCCTTGAGGCCTGGGGTGGCGCTACATTCGACGCCTGTATGAGATTTCTCAACGAGGATCCCTGGGAGAGACTTCGCAAGATCAAGGCTGTTGCCACCAAGACTCCCCTCCAGATGCTCTACAGAGGCCAGAATATCCTGGGCTACAAGCACTACGCAGACGACGTTGTAGACTACTTCACACAGAAGGCAGTTGCCAACGGTATCAATATTATCCGCGTATTTGATGCTCTCAACGATTTCAGAAACATCGAGCGTACCATGAAGGCAACCCACAAGGAGGGCGGCCACGCTCAGGGTTGTATCAGCTACACCATCAGCCCCTACCACAACATTGACAAATACGTTGCCGATTGCAAGCAGCTCCAGGACATGGGCGCTGACTCCATTTGTATCAAGGACATGGCAGGATTGCTCCTTCCCTATGATGCATATGAGCTGGTCAAGGCTATTAAGGCAAACGTTGACCTTCCCCTTGAGCTTCACACACACTACACCAGCGGCGTTGCATCCATGACATACCTCAAGGCTATTGAGGCCGGCGTAGATATCGTAGACTGCGCTATCAGCCCCTTGGCACTGGGCACATCTCAGCCCGCCACAGAGCCCATTGTTGCTTCACTGCAGGGCACTGAGAACGATACAGGCCTGGATCTCAACCTGCTTACTGAGATTGCAGACTACTTCAAGCCCCTGAGGGAGAAGTACCTGTCCAGCAAGCTCCTTAACCCCAAGGTTATGGGTGTTGACGTTAACACACTCAAGTATCAGGTTCCCGGCGGAATGCTTTCCAACCTGGTATCTCAGCTTTCCCAGGCTGGCAAGATTGACCAGCTTGACGAGGTTCTCAAGGAGGTTCCCAGAGTTAGAGAGGACATGGGCTTCCCTCCATTGGTTACTCCTTCCAGCCAGATCGTAGGTACACAGGCAGTTATGAACGTAATCGCCGGTGAGCGCTACAAGATGGTACCTGTAGAGTCCAAGGACATCGTCAGAGGTAAGTACGGCCAGACACCTGCTCCCATCTCCGATGAGATCAGGACCAAGATTATCGGCGATGAGCAGCCTATTACATGCCGTCCCGCAGATATGATTGAGCCCGAGCTCCCTTCACTGCGTGAGGAGTGCAGCAAGATGCCGGAGGGCTGGATTCAGCAGGATGAGGATATCCTCACATACGCTCTGTTCCCCAAGGTTGCCCCCAAGTTCTTTGAGGCCAGACTTGCTATCCAGAACGGTACATATGAGGCTCCTGTAGAGAAGGAAACCCCCGCAGCCCCCAAGGCCAAGACAACAGACACAGTTGAGCGTTCCTACAGCGTTAAGGTTAACGGCGTTGAGTACATCGTAGATGTTGAGGAGTACACTCCCGGCGCAGAGCCAGCTCCCGCAGCAGCTTCCGCACCGGCAGCAACACCTGCTCCTGCAGCAGCTCCCGCACCCGCAGCTGCACCTGCAGCCGCTGGCAGCACTCAGGTCGTATGCCCCATGCCCGGCACCATCCTTGATGTCAAGGTTTCTGTCGGACAGCAGGTTACCAAGGGTCAGGTTCTCCTGATTCTGGAGGCTATGAAGATGGAGAACGAGATTGTCGCTCCTCAGGATGGAACCGTTGCTTCCATCAACGTACAGAAGGGCGCCACCGTTAACTCTGGAGACGTTTTGGCTACTCTGTAATTTGACAGTAAATTAAGCGCTGACATATAATATAGGGGTTATCCGCAGTAGGATAACCCCTATTAGTTTATGCAGCATCCAATCCAAGGATCGGAGATATATATGGCAAAGACCAAGACAAATAATACAAAATCAAATACTCCAACCGAGACCAATAATCAGCCGGCGAAGCGTCGTCGCCGTAAGAGGACCAAGCTCAGCTATTTCCTCCATGAGGGACTGGGTATTGTCCTGTGCCTGTTGGCGGTGTTCAGCGGCATCTGTGTATTTGCAGTAGACTGGTCGGGCACTCTGGGACAGGCATTCCACGGCTTGTTGCAGGGTTTGTTTGGCGTTACCAGTTTCTTTGCGCCCTTCTTCCTGCTTGTTGCAGGTATTGCCCTGATTGCAGTTCGCAAGAATGGCGACCTGTTCGCTATCAAGTGGGTAGTGGCAGTGTTTGTGCACTGGTTTGTAGCAGCTATTATTTCCGCAGCAGTGCTGGGCAACGGGTATAACTCATACACGGTTGGAAAAGCCTTCAGCGAGCTGTACAAATTGGGAATTGCAGGCGGTGCATTTGGAGGCGTGTTGGCGGTACCCCTGGTTAAGCTGGTACACGTTCCCTTTGCGATTCTGCTGTTGGCTGTTTTTGCCGCCGTGGGTATTATGGTTGTTACCGAGGTTACTCCCGCAGATATCTGGTATGTGATCAAGGTGATAGGCCGCGGTATTGGCAAGTTCTTTGGAGCTATAGTTAAGGCCATTAAGCATTTGACACAGCATTCCCGCAGGAACGCGGAGATTCGCCGCAACGAGCGCAAGCTCAGAGAAAACAAGGGACCCACCTACAATGGCAAGTCCGCCTCGGAGTACGAGTTCGGTGAGGATGTGGTCAAGAGGGAGAAGATTACCTTTGACGGCGTCAATCGCAAGGAGGAGCAGTACGGCAGCTCCGCCCCTAAGAAGAAGTTCCACATTCCCGACCTGGGGGATGAGCCCATTGTGGATGAGGACAAGCAGGATAGCCCATACACCTACGACCCCGATGACCAGGAGGTTATGCACACCTATACCGGTGGCAGGAACCTGGTTGCAGTTGATGATACAGAGGATGTTGAGGAGGTTGAGCCCAAGGAGGATGGCACAGACGAGGTGGAGATGCTGGACGTTTCCAGTTTGAGAACCACCGGTGGAGCCGAGACACCCACGGGTGAAAACATCACATTTGTGGTGGCTGACCAGCCTGTAGAGGCCGTTAAGGTCAAGCGCAAGCACACCGGCAGCAACTACGTAAAACCCGATGTGAATTTGCTTAAGGCTCCGGCAGCCAATGCTGCCCGAGATATGGAGGCTGCCCGCAAGGAAGCTATGGAGCAGGCCAAGACATTGGAGACCACATTGGAGAACTTCGGCGTGGCCGCCACAGTCAAGAATATTACCAGAGGACCTGCAGTTACCAGATTTGAGCTGACACCTAACCAGGGCGTCAGAGTTAACAAGATTACCAGCCTGGCAGACGACATTGCCCTGAACCTTGCCGCCGGAGGCATTCGTATCGAGGCTCCCATTCCCGGCAAAGCAGCTGTGGGTATCGAGATCCCCAACAAGCGGGTGGACAACGTTATGCTGAGAGAGGGTCTGGAGTCCGAGGTGTTCAACAACAACTCCTCCAACTTGGCGGTTGTCCTGGGCAAGAGCATTACAGGCGACATTGTGGTTTCCGATTTAGCCAAGATGCCCCACCTGCTGATTGCAGGTGCTACCGGTTCCGGTAAGTCCGTATGCATCAACTGCATTATCATGAGCTTGCTGTACAAATCCAGCCCTGACCAGGTCAAGCTGATTATGATTGACCCTAAGGTAGTTGAGTTGGGTGTGTACAATGGTATCCCTCACCTGATGGTTCCCGTAGTTACCGATCCCAAGAAGGCCGCTGGAGCGCTGGGATGGGCCGTCAATGAAATGGAGCGCAGATACGCAGCCTTTAGCGAGAAGGGCGTTCGCGATCTGGCTGGCTACAACGAGATAATGAAGCGCAAGAGAGATCCCGAGGCACTCATGCCCAAGATCGTCATTATTATCGATGAGCTGGCTGACCTTATGATGGTTGCTCCTACCGGCGTTGAGGACGCTATCTGCCGTCTGGCACAGAAGGCGAGAGCTGCAGGTATCTACCTCATAGTCGCTACACAGCGCCCATCAGTAGATGTTATTACCGGTATTATTAAGGCAAACATTACTTCCCGTATTGCCTTTGCAGTTAAGAGCCAGGTTGACTCCAGAACCATTCTGGATATGGCCGGTGCAGAGAAACTGTTGGGCCGTGGAGACATGCTCTACTACCCCATCGGCGAACAGAAGCCTATCCGAGTCAAGGGTGCATTTGTGTCCGACCAGGAG
>JAFVXO010000077.1 GCA_017501105.1 Clostridia bacterium
CTGATATTTTGCGAGGTGCCCTATGCTATTGAGACAATTGACTGATTTAAACGGTATCTCCGGAGCAGAGGGACCAGTCAGAGATTTTCTGAAGGAGCAGGCCGCTCCTTTGGCGGACAAGCTCTACGTGGATAGCGCAGGCAACTTGATTGTGTTTAAGAAGGGCACTGCGGCCAAGCAGCCCGAGAGGCCCGTAATGGTAGCCGCACATATGGATGAGGTTGGATTTATCGTCCGCAGCATCGGAGACAACGGCAGGATTCGCTTTGTAAACGTAGGCGGCATAGATTTCCGCATTTTGCCCGGACAGCATGTCACAGTGGAGGGCAATCCCGGAGTAATTGGCCTCAAGCCCATACATATGCAGTCTGCAGAGGATCGCCGCAAGGCCGTGACAGCAGAGGAGCTCTATGTGGATTGCGGATTTGCAGACGCCGACGAGGCCGCTGCTGCAGGGGTGGAAATCGGTTCCTACATTGCGTTCACCAACAACTACCTGGAACTGGGCGAGGGATGTATAGAGGCCAAGGCCCTGGACGACAGGGTGGGTTGCGACATTATGCTGAGGCTACTGGAGGGCAACTACAAGTCCGACATATACTTTGTGTTCTCCACCAAGGAGGAGATTGGAGGCGACGGAGCCGGCGTTGCAGCCAGGGCGCTAAACCCCAGAGCGTGTCTGGTGCTGGAGGGAACCACCTGCAGCGATGTTCCTGAGGTTTCCGCGTGGAAGAAGTCCACACTGCTGGGCCAGGGACCTGCCATCACCCAGATGGACCTGCGGATGATAGCTAATCACAAGCTAAACGACTTTATTATCCGCACTGCTGAGGAACATGATCTGCAATACCAGTTCAAGACCACAGTCAGCGGCGGCACCGATGGAGGCAAGATCCATACAATAGGTACAGGCATTGCCACATCGGTTATTTCCGTTCCCACCAGATATATTCACTCACCTGTCAGCGTTGCCAAGGTTTCCGACATCCAGGCAACAGAGGCATTGGCCAAGCAGGTGCTGTTGAGAATTCACGAGTTTGAGAGAGGTTAGTCACATGTACGATACATTCAAATTGCTCAAGAAACTGTGCGGCCAGCAGAGCCCTGCAGGACACGAAGAAAACATCAGAGAGACCATTTCCGAGCTGGTAGCCCCTATGGCCGTTTCCATGGAGACGGACGTCATGGGCAACCTGTTGGTATACATGGGTTCCGGCGAGGATTGCAGGCTGCTGGTTGCAACTCATATGGACGAAAATGGCATTATTGCCACATATTGCGACCCTCAGGGATACTTCAGATTCTCCAGAATTGGCGGCATTCCTCCCTACACAGCCCTCCACCAGAAGGTGGTATTCACCAATGGTGTAACAGGCGTTATACAGAAAGATGGCGACAAGAAGCTTACAGAACTGACCTTTGACAACCTGTATGTGGACATCGGCGCCTCCAGCGACAAGGAGGGCCTCAAGAAACTACCCATAGGCACGGCAGGATCCTTTGTGTCTCCTCTGGAGAGAATTGGCTCCCGCAAGTGCGCAGGCAAGGCCTTGGACAATCGTTCCGGATGTGCAGTATCTATTTTGGCCATGCAGATGTTGGCCGAAGCTGGCGCCAAGCTCAAGGGGAAAGTATGCTTTGCCTTTACAGTACAGGAGGAAATCGGCTGTAGAGGAGCCAAAATCCTGGCAGAACAGCTGAGACCTGCAGCGGCACTGGCAGTAGACGTTACCATCGCAGGGGACGAGCCCAACTGTGGCAAGAATTCCGTTGTATTAGGCAAGGGACCTGCAGTCAAAATAATGGACGGATCCATCATCGCACATCCCGAGATTCGCAAGATGCTGGAGGATGTGGCAGAGGAGAATGACATCAAGGTACAGCACGAGATAATCACAGCCGGCGGCACAGACGCAGGCGCTATTCAGCCCACAGCAGGCGGTATCAAGGCGGGCGGCATTGCAATACCCTGCAGATACATCCACACAACCAACGAGGAAGTGGCTATGTCAGATGTGGAGGGCGCAGCAACTCTGCTGACCAAGGCCATCGAAAAAATGTGCAACTAATCTACGGAGATTAATATGAGCAGGACGGTTCCCGAATTCGGGGGATACAAACTCAACAGAGCATGGACGGAGATAGACCTGGATGCCCTTAAGTCAAACCTGACTGGTATCCGCAAGTTATTGCGTCCATCCACTAAGGTGTGCGCCGTTGTCAAGGCAGATGCATATGGCCACGGAGTCAAGGAGGTTGCCCACTTCTTCGCGGAGTGCGGCGTGGACTATTTCGCCGTATCAATGGCAGATGAGGCGCTGCAGCTCAGGTTGTTGGGGATAGACAAACCTATATTGATTCTGGGTTATACAGATCCGATAAGGGCGGACGAACTGGTCAAAAACAACATTACCCAGTCCATATTCGACCTGGATATGGCCCAGGCACTGTCCGACGCAGCTCTCAGGCAGGGAACCAAATGCAAGGTTCACATAAAGATCGACACAGGCATGAGTCGCGTGGGCTTCCGCGCAGGCTACAATGCGGTGAAGGCCATCACGGCTATTAGCAAACTGCCTGGCATAATTATCGAGGGAATGTTTACTCATTTTGCCACGGCAGATGAATTGGACAGGGCCTATATGGACTACCAGTTCGAACTGTTTGAGGGAGTGGCCGAGGAATTGGACCGCATCGGCATCCACGTTCCTGTGCGACATGTGGCAAATAGCGCCGCTATGATGATGTATCCCGAAACTCAGCTGGATATGGTGAGGCCAGGTATTATCCTGTACGGCATGTACCCATCTCTGGAGGTGGACAAAAACCGTCTCGAACTAAAGACAGCAATGAGCCTCAAGGCAAACATCACGCTGATTAAGAGGGTCTATGCCGGAGATACCGTTAGCTATGGCAGGACATTTACTGCGGAGCGGGACATGCTGGTGGCAACCATTCCAATAGGATATGCAGACGGATACATGCGTAGCCTGAGCAACAAGGGGTGCATGTTGGTGAACGGCCAGAGGGCGCCGGTTATCGGTAGAGTCTGCATGGATCAGTGCATGATTGACGTAACGCATATACAGGGCCCTATTGCCGTAGGCGATGAGGTTGTGGTTTACGGCGTACAGGAATACTGTGGACCAGAGTGTAGCTTTAAAGACTGCATCACTATTGAAGAGGTTGCTGCAACCTGTGGCATGATTAACTATGAAATGAGCTGCATTATAGGAAAGCGAATTCCTCGGGTGTACAAGCAGGGCGGGGAAATCGTGGATGTGGTGAATTACCTGGTTTGATTGTTTTGAACAGCAAGGCTAGCGAAGAGACGGGAGCGGTCGGAATTTGTCGGAATAAAAACGTTTACACCGCGGAGACAGAGTTGTTATAATGAAAACACGGGGACTACCGGTAGACGGTTAGCTCTCACAAGTTTTGGTTAAGTAGCCGCCATTTTAGAGAGAGGGCGGTTATTTTTCTTTCTTGGCTTTTTGTATTGTGGAGATCAAGGATATGATTCCCATAACAACTAGGAACAATTGAAAAGTTCTGCACATGTCACCACAATTCTGCAAGCAAAAACTGGACTCACTTGAGCCCAGTTTTTGTTAGTAGATAAATTCTATTAATTTGATCATAGGAACATGGAAGCACCACTTCTCACTTCCTCCTTCTTCCCTCTCACCTATTCCTATTCCCTCTTCCATGCCCCGCGCGTTGGGATAGCGGCGCATTTTGTGGTACTTTTGTGCGGTCAAAAGCACCTAGGTTCTCACCATCTTCTCCGCTTGGACGGATCCACATAAGCTGTGTGCCATGCAGCAACGTCGCGGATGGTCTGCCCCATCTGGCTGACACCGGGACGTGTCTTTGTGAGCATAAAGTCGATCTCACTGTTGCTGGCGCCGCCAATCCAGTTGGTTACGCACATTCCCAGCATGTGTTCGTTCTCGATGAGGGGATGCTCGCCGGGAGCACCGGAGCCATATACCATGTTGCTCATAGCCTTAACGCTGTGGTTTGTCATAAAGCAGGAGGGCATTACGTCGAAGCCCTTCTCCAGGAACATATGCACAGAAGGGAACTCGGTGGTCTCGTAGTGCCAGTCGGTGATAATAATGTCCTTGGGGATCATGTCGACTGCGGGGTATGAACCATAGATGTCGGCCTCCCATGTGTGGCCAAAGCACTCCTTGGAATCGATGAGTCTGTCGCCCCACATCATCATGCGGACGCCTCGCTTGGTCAAATGGTCGTGGAGAATCTTGACGTTCTTGGCCATGAGTTCGTGGCGGGGGATGTCCTTGCAGGCAGGGCAGTGGGCCATCTCAAAAATTTCGTCCATGCCCACGTGGAAGTACTTGCAGTTGGTGGCCTCGATAAGCTCGTCGATTACTGGCAGAACAATGTCATAAATGCCAGGTTTGTTGCCGCACCATGAGGGAGTATAGAAGTTGTCCGGGTGGGACTCCTCTGTGTACTCGGGTGTCTCATCGTACTCGGGATATGCCTGCAACAGACCGTTGCGCTCGCACTTCCAGCCCTGGTGTCCAAAGCAGTTGAACAGAGGAACCAGCTGTCCGCCGGCTTTTGCAATGGCCTCGGCAGCCTCTTTGACCTGCTCAATAGGCACTGAGCCGCCGGAAATCTCGGGATGGCACTTGGTGATAACATTGTGTCCAATCTCAGCGATAAATGTATCATATCCCATGGGGATCAGGTTGTTTACTGCCAAGTCCACGAAGCCGGACAGGTCGCCGGGTTCCTTCATGTAGCAGTGATAAGCAAACATCTTGGGTGTCATAGGGTGTTCCTCCTGTATGTATATATACCGATTATATAGGAACGACTATAAAAAAGATATAGTCAAACCTGGACTATAGGGTTAATTTGTCACGGCGACGGGCTTTTTTGCCTTGCGTTGAACCAGATGAATCAGTCCATACTGTATCAGGTACATCGCGACGCCGATAATTGCAAATCCAACCAGATAGATCAGCAGGAAAACGGGATAGGGCACTACGTCGTATATGGAATTGAGAACCGGCAGAGTGCAATCATAGTATGGGCTAATAAAGAACATATTGAAGGTGGCATCAATGTCCAGGGCGACAAATGCGTGGTATACCACAATATCCATAGCCAGAGCAATACCGGCCAGCCAGGCGAAGGTGACTATGCCTCGAACCAGGTAGGTACGGTTGAGCCTGCGGCGCATATACATGGTGACAAATATTCCCATAACAATTTGCATGCCGTGGTGGAACAGGGCCTGTACGTTGATGCAAACCTCATGCACAAACAGGTCCTCGGGATATATGTAGGAAACCAGGCCTCCAAAGAAGGAGAAGAATGAGATAAAGGACATAATGCCGTCCCTGAACGAGCTCTCGCGGCCCCAAATGACAAAGGGAAGTACGAACAGGGGTGTGCCACAGAGCTGGCAGGGTGCAGCGTACCATTGGTATCCGGCTACAATGGTGGAACCATCTACCTCAAATGTGTACATGAGCTGCTTGAATGTCTCAAAAAGAACCATAGCCAGCCACATTACAAAGAGAACGCGGCGGAAGGTCTTGTCGTCTGCGTCTCGGAATCTCCGGCAGACCAGGACTGTGGTCAGGGCTATGATTACCACAGCAACTAAGTGAAACCACCCGTAGCTGGTGGGGCGTGTCATCTCTGTTTCTAAAAAGGAAAGGAGTTTTACCCAAAAATCCATACATTCCTCCAAGACTACTGTGTTATATAAAGATTACAAAAGAATTGTAGTACTGTTAACAAATTGTTGCAAGGAGAAAAAAACTCGGCATAATTGCACAAAATCTACGTCAGGATTTTGAAGAAAGTGACAAAGAAAGTTGAACATA
>JAFVXO010000078.1 GCA_017501105.1 Clostridia bacterium
GCAGGACAGTACTCTATTGATATTGACGGAAACAAACTGATAATTGAATGGAGTAGATTCCCCCAAAGCAGTTACGATAATAAGAAAACTTTTGATCTGCCTGCAAATTAATGGTATATAGCCCTAGGAGAGGGTGTCTGGCGACAGGCGCCCTTTTTGTGTGTTGCAGCCGCGTTTGGCTTTGCAGCCTGTGGCAAAGGATGGTTTAAGCCTTATTTTCTGCTTATTTTTTGCCCAAATCATCATAAAATTAAAAAAAGCTTGAATAGAGGCGCCGTCCGAATTAAACTAAGGCGTATCTTATAGGAGACAAACAATATGAGCAAAATCTACATTCCGGAGGGCTATCGTTCCGAGTTGGACCTCAAGGGTACCCAGAATGCTATCAAGAGGATAAAGGACTTTTTCCAAGAGCAGTTGGAGACACAGCTTAACCTGCGCCGAGTTTCTGCGCCCTTGTTTGTAACGCCGGAGTCAGGCCTTAACGATAATCTTAACGGCACAGAGAGACCGGTTGTGTTCGGTGTGGGCGAGCAAAACGATCGCCCTATCGAGGTGGTACACTCCCTGGCCAAGTGGAAGAGAATGGCCCTTGGTCGCTACGGATTTAAACCCGGAGAGGGACTCTATACCGATATGAACGCCATTCGCCGTGATGAGGATACCGACAATATTCACTCCATCTACGTGGATCAATGGGACTGGGAAAAGGTTATTACTCGTGAACAACGCACCGAGGAGATGCTGATTGACACAGTCAAGTCCGTGTACGAGGCTCTGCGCGTCACAGAGAAGCGTATGGCCAACAAATATGACTACATAGATTGCATTTTGCCGGAGGAGATTACCATTGTCACCACCCAGGAGCTGGAGGATATGTACCCCACAGCCACTCCCAAGGAGAGGGAGTTCCTGATTGCCAAGGACAAGGGAGCGGTCTTTATCATGAAGATTGGAGATGTGCTGGCATCTGGTTCTAAGCACGACGGCAGAGCACCTGACTATGACGATTGGCAGCTTAATGGCGATATCATCGTATATTATCCCCTGCTGGACATTGCCCTGGAGCTGTCCTCCATGGGTATCAGAGTAGACGAACAGGCATTGGTAGAGCAGTTGGCTAAGGCTGGCTGCCCGGAGAGGGCTGAGTTGGCATTCCAGAAGATGTTGCTGGAGGGCAAGTTGCCCTATACCATCGGCGGCGGTATCGGTCAGTCTCGTATATGTATGTTCTTCCTGCGCAAGGCACACATCGGTGAGATTCAGGTTTCTATATGGCCTGAGGAGATTATGGAATATGCAGCAGAGCATGGGGTAATCCTGCTGTAGCTGCCAGGTAACCGGACATGAATTTGATCGTAGCAGTAGACAACAATTGGGCCATTGGAAACAAGGGAGACCTGCTGGCAAGGGTCAGGGCAGACCTTAGGTATTTCGCTGCCAAGACCACAGGCAATGTGGTGGTGCTGGGATCCAAAACCCTGGCCACATTTCCCGGAGGCAGAGCTCTCAAGAATAGGACCAATATTGTAATGAGCACCAGGGACATTAGCCCCGAGGGCACTATCGTGGTTCACTCCCTTGAGGAACTGTTGGAGGAGACATCCAAGTACCCCAGTGAGTCCGTTTACGTAATTGGAGGCGCCAGCGTGTACAACCAGCTGCTGCCCTTCTGTGACACGGCATATGTAACCAAATTCGACAA
>JAFVXO010000079.1 GCA_017501105.1 Clostridia bacterium
GAGAATAACACAATCTATGGATCCAAGTGGTACTACACCCCCGACACCGGCAATGTTCCCCTGGTTGCAGATATGTCCAGCTGCATTCTGTCTCAGCCTGTGGACGTTACCAAGTACGGTTTGATTTACGCAGGCGCACAGAAGAACATGGCCCCTGCAGGACTTACTGTTGTTATTATTCGCAAGGATTTGATTAAGGAGCCTATGGCCATTGCTCCAGCAATGTTCAACTACGGCCTTATGGCTGAGAACGATTCTATGTACAACACACCTCCCTGCTGGTGTATCTACGTATTGGGATTGGTTCTCAAGTGGATTCAGGAGGATGTAGGCGGTCTGGCCGAGATGGAGAAGATTAACAGAGCCAAGGCCGACATGCTGTACAAGTACCTGGATGAGTCTAAGCTGTTCAGCAATCCAGTAAGACCTGACTGCAGATCCATGATGAATGCAACCTTCGTCACTGGTAATGCAGACCTGGATGCCAAGTTCTGCTCCGAGGCAGCAGCTGCCGGATTTGTCAGCATCAAGGGCCACAGATCCGTTGGTGGTATGCGCGCATCTATCTATAACGCAATGCCCACAGAGGGTGTTGCCAAGCTGATTGACTTTATGTCACAGTTCGAAAAGCAGGTTTAATCCATACAGTCAAATTAGTTTTCCTACGGCACCTTTATCAAAAGGTGCCGTAACTTTTTGACAGGGAAGGACAGCTGACAGGATACATAAATAGTGCTGTTGCAGTCCTTGGAGAAAATGAAAAAAAGTTGTTGACAAACCACATGTCATAAACTATAATAGCCAACGGTCGATAGAGACATGCGCCATTAGCTCAGTTGGTAGAGCACCTGACTCTTAATCAGGGTGTCCCGGGTTCGAATCCCTGATGGCGCACCAAAATCCGTACACGAGAGTGTGCGGATTTTTTTGTAAGCAGCAATAGGAGTAAGAGAGGTAAGAAGTGAGAGGTGAGAGGTAAGAGGTGAGAGGTAAGAAGTACGGAGGCTAGGTTTCAAGGGGCCGTTGCTGCATTAACTCCGCTTACTTTCTTCACTTTTCGCTTAAATAGTTTCTCTTTGTCAATTTTTATTCAAATCTTTACCGCAAAAGAACACAAGGGACTATAGACATTGTATGAAATCTTAGATATTATCTACCTCAAACAGAGCAGGTGTTTGCGCGTAAAGTGTCGGAGAATGGGAGTAGAGTCTCCGAACGAAGGGATTTCCCGCGGTGCGACATCACATCCACTGTATTGTTACAAACAGTTTAGATGTACTTGCTCTCAACCGATTTTTGGTATGGGGGTCATTATGAAGAGAAACAGAGTTTACCGTTTGGTTGTTTTGGCAATGCTGACAGCAGTGAGCATTATCCTGACAAGGTTCCTGGTCATCTATCTGACAAACAGTATACGCATTAGTTTGGGCAATATTCCCATTATGCTTGCAGGTGTTTGGTTTGGCCCAGTTTGGGGATTGGTTGTTGGATTTGTGGCTGATTTCCTGGGCGGCACAGTTTTCTCGGCATTGGGATGGTATGCTCCTATGACCATATCGCCTATGGTTATGGGACTGGCGGCAGGACTGTTGGCCAGGATGGTAACAGGGAGAAGCACATTTTTCAGGTGGTGTACATTAACACTGGTTTGCAACATTCCCACAACCATGCTGTGGACCACATTGTGCTTGTCATGGATGTACGGTACTCCGTTCTGGGTGCTTTTACCGACGCGATTGGCATTGTATGTTGGAATTGCAATAGGTGAGGGGCTTGTCTTATACGGAATGAACCAGATCCCTGTTATTGCCACCAGGAGCAGGCAATTTGCTAAGGGAAAACATAGTATAGAGTATAGCAAAGACGATCAGGATTCAGAGAACCCTAATCAGGAGATTTAAGGAGAAAATAGATGACATACGATGATGCCATTCAATACATTAGAAAGGTCCAGACCAGAGGATCCAAGCCGGGCCTTTCCCGTATGCGTCGCTTGATGGATATGCTGGGCAATCCTCAGAAGCAATGTAGATTTGTCCATGTTGTCGGTACTAACGGCAAGGGATCATTCTGCAGCATGTTGGCCAACATCTTGCACTGCGCAGGATATACTACAGGTTTGTTCACATCCCCGCACATGGTTAAGATCAACGAGCGTATGAAGATTAACGGCGTTGATATTTCCGACGAGGAGCTAAGTGAGTTGCTTGAGAAGGTTATCCCTCTGGCTGAGTCTATGGAGGACGACCTCCCCACAGAGTTTGAAATCATGACAGCCATAGGCTTTATGTTTTTTGCAGCACACAATGCATCCATAGTTGTTTTGGAGGCAGGTTTAGGTGGAGAAAAGGACTCTACCAACATAATTGATGCTCCCGAGTTGGCAGTTGTTACCAATATTGGACTGGACCACACAGCATACTTGGGCAATACCTTTGCGGAGATTGCAGCTACTAAGGCCAAAATTATTAAGCCCGGATGTGATGCCCTATTCTATGGACAGAACACCGAGGCCCAGGTGGCTATCCAGGAACGCTGCGACGAGTGCGAGGTCAAGTTGACTGTTCCGGATTACTCCCGCATCAGCCAGCCCCGTTGGGACGAAAACGGTAGTAGCTTTATCTTTGCAGGCCCCAGATGGCACATATCTCTTGTGGGCATTCACCAGATTTACAATGCCGTTATGGTTTTGGAGGCAGTATTTATCCTCAAAGGTCGCGGATGGAAGATCAATATGGACACCATGGACAGAGGTCTGAGGCAGACCTATTGGCCCGGTAGATTTGAGATTCTGCAGCGCAACCAGTCGGCAGAGGAAGGTGCAGAGTATAAGCCGGCAGTTATCAGCGATGGAGGCCACAATCCTCAGGGCGTAGCTGCCACCATTCAGACACTCCACGAGATATACCCCGACCACAAGTACGTATTTGTAATGGGTGTTATGGCCGATAAGGACGTGACCGAGATTCTCAACATTATGTTGCCCAACAGCGTCAAGGTCTTTACAGTCAGACCTCACAACACCAGATCTATGGATTCCGAGGTGTTGGCAGATAAGATCAGAACTTGGGGAGCAGAGGCCGAATCCTGTGACTCAGTTGTGGAGGGAGTAGACAAGGCCCTTGCCTTGGCCACAGAGATGGCAGACGGCACGCCGATTGTATGTATTGGTTCACTATATATGTACAGTGCTGTCAAGAAATACTTTGAAAAATAACAGCTAGTTACGACTATAATAAAACCGTTCCGAAATCCGGAACGGTTTTTGCGTTATAAGGCTGTATGTCTACTTATGCCTGCTGCTCTTCAGGAGACTGTCTTAACAATTGCTGCAGGTAGAACTTATTGGCAAAGGCAACGGCTGCGGCCCGAACGGCACTGTGCTCCTTGTTGCGCTCGCCCTGGGGAACCGGGGAAATGGCGGATGTTTCCTGTCCAAACACATAGTGAACTGCGGACTCCAGCTCTGAACAAAACAGGTTATATGCCTCCTCGGCGGGATATGCCTCCAGTACGATGCGTTTGAGTTCTGCCAGCTCCGAGATGCTCATTACCCGCTTGAGCAGTGCCAAAATAAGGAAAAAAGCAACCTTGGGACGGTCGTATTTTTTGCTGACCGGAGCGCTGACCATGCGCTGCTTGACGTAGTTATTGATCATAGTGGGGGTCATCAGCTTGTCCTCGGGGTCCTCGGGACTAAAAATACTCAGGTATCTGTCGATAATGCTGATAATCTGGTCCATATACAAATCCAGCTCTGGCAACTCCTGCCATCTGGGGAAATGATAATTCATAATCGCGCTCGTATCTGTAACCATATGCCCTCGCATGTATAAGGTGAATAATTAGTTCCATTATAATATAAACGAAAGGGGAGTCAACAAAGCTCCAGCCTAGGGCAGCAAATTGACATTTTTCCCGTGCTGCGGTACTTTGGAGCTGTCTACACAGGATAGGAGATTGGTATGGATAAAGTTAGATTGTTATTTGCAAATCCAGGACAGGACATGGCCCGAGAGATCAGGCTGTGCTGGCATAGTGATGTGGAGCAGTGCCTGTTGCAGGTGTCAGGAATGCCCAGCATATGTGTGTATGGAAAACTGACATACGGTGACTATTTGGACTATGGACCATATTATAAATTCGAGCATGCGGTAACAGGTCTGACACCTGACAGTGAATATACGTATACCGTTACCGCGGAGGACTTTACCACAGAGGAGAGGCGCTTCCGCACCGGCAGGGAGGACCTGAGCCCCGGAGTAATCGGCATATTCAGCGATGTCCATATGATGCCTGAGGAGAAGTCCAAGGTTGGCATTTGTGACGATTTGCTGGACAAACTTCACAAGCTTGTGGGAGAACCGGATTTTACTATATTCTGCGGAGATGTGGTACAGAGAGGTGCATACTACCAGCAGTGGGAGCTCTTTGGGCATCCGCAGTTTGTACGCAGGTACACTATGGCTCCTGTGGCAGGCAATCATGACTACTATTTGACAGATAAGGTCAGGCGAGAGAACAGTCGTTTTGTGGCTATCTGCAACACGCCGGACAACGGAGCTCCGGAGGTGGCCACTAGCTATTACTTCATTACCAACAGGGTTTTGTTTGCGATTTTGGACCCTATTGTGGAGGAATGTGTCTCTGCCACAGTGACCCAAAGGGACCTGGCAAATCAGGAAAAATGGCTGCGAGGAGTATTCGAGACCAATGCAGGCAAATATGATTATATTGTCGTTCTGCAGCACTACCCCCATTTTGTGGCAGATGGAGGCGGCTCTGTAGGATGGGGAGGATATCATCGCTGGAGAGAACTGTTCGACGAATTTGGCGTAGATATGGCTATTTCAGGAGATTACCACTGCTACGTATGCAGTAAGCCTCTGTACGGTGATACCCCCGTGGAGCCTGGACGAGGTACCGTTTATGTTACTGTTCCCATGATTGCTACGTCCTACTACGAGTCGGCATTCAGGGGAGATGACAAGGTGGAATGGTTGGACGTGCTGGATGGAAATATGGCCACCACGGGAGCCTGCTATCTCAAAGTGAATGACAGAGGACTAGAGTTTGCTACATTTGACGGGGAGGGCAAAGTTCGCCACAACGTCATAGTTCCTGTCCGAAACCGCAACAAATCCGTTGATGCCACATAGAGTGTTTGGTAAAATTAGTACAGATATAACTATCAGGAGGATGACTTATGGGACTTATTAAAGCAGCACTGGGATCTATCAATGGCATTTTAGCCGACCAGTGGAAGGAGTATTTCTATTGCGAGAGTATGCCCGCACAGGTATTGGTGTCCAAGGGATCCAAGCAGGTTCGAGGCAGGAGTTCCAATACCAAGGGAGAGGACAATATTATCTCCAACGGTTCCGTAATTGCAGTAAATGATGGTCAGTGCATGATTATCGTGGACCAGGGCAGGATCGTGGATTTTTCCGCAGAACCTGGCGAATATGTGTTCAATGCTTCCTCAGAGCCCTCGATATTCTACGGAGCAATGGCTCGTGACCTTATCGACAACGGCATCAAGCGCTTTGGCTTTGGAGGACAGCCTGCCAAGGACCAGAGAGTATACTTTATCAACACCAAGGAGATCCCCGGAAACAAGTACGGAACTCCCAGTCCCATTCCATTCAGGGTGGTGGACAGGAACGTGGGACTTGACGTGGATATTTCTATACGCATACACGGAGAATACTCCTACAGAATTTGTAACCCAATCATGTTCTACAAGAATGTGTGCGGCAACGTTTCCGGAACATATACCAGAGATAATCTGGACAGCCAGCTGAAGACAGAGCTCATGACGGCACTGCAGCCTGCTATGGCCAGGATTTCCGAGCTGGGTATCCGATACAGCTCATTGCCTGCACATACCATGGAGATTAGTGAGGCACTCAACGCCATCTTGTCCGACAAATGGTCAGATACCAGGGGAATTCAGGTTGCCTCCTTTGGCGTCAGCTCAGTTACCGCCTCTGAGGAGGACGAGAACATGATTAAGCAGATGCAGCGCAGTGCCGCATTCAAGGATCCCACCATGGCAGCAGCTACTATGGTTGGCGCTCAGTCCGATGCCATGATGGCAGCCGCCAGAAATCAGAACGGTGCAGCAATGGGCTTTATGGGCATGAATATGGCAGCTCAGGCCGGAGGAATAAACGCATCCGACTTATATGCCATGGGTGCACAGCAGCAGAAAACAGCCGGTGGCCAGAAAGCCTGCCCCAAGTGCGGCAAGGTAAGTGACGGCAATTTCTGCCCTGTATGCGGCCAGGCAATGCCTCAAAATGGTAGCGCAGGTGGATTCTGCCCCACATGTGGCAAGCCGGTACAGCCAGGAGCGGCATTTTGCTCCAGTTGCGGCGGCAAACTCTAATATAGCGTAACAAATTAAACAAAGAGTGACATTCAGTTGGGGCGCCCTCCGTATGGAAGGCGCCCCAATTGCATTTATTCGTACCAACGGTTGCCTTTTACGCTTTCTTCAGTTGGGCGGACTTTCTTGACAAAAATTGTGCATAAGACTAAAATTACAAATAAGACGACACACTTGAGGAGGCTTTATGTACTATTGTTGTAATCGCAGAACCAAGACTGAGATGCTTTTGGTCAAGACGGACAAGGCCGAGCCCGGCAGTAGCGTTATGTATGAGCAAGTAGGTCCGGAGGACAAATACATCGGAAACGTATTACTGGCAATTCTGCAGGACCCCGATAACAATCCATATATCCACATGTGCAAAAAGGCCGCCGGAAAGAGATACCCCGTCATTCTGTCGTATATTCATAATATTGAGGAAAAGCGCTTGGGACACGAGGAAAACAACGACTTCAATGCCGATTTCTTCCGACGCCTCTGCGACTATAAGTTTAATATCAATATCCAGACGGTGGATGTTCCCTGGGATCTTTTTGAGAATCAGGCAGAGGCCAAGATGATAGTCAACTACGACCGATTCTGCGAGGATCTGTCCGGAGGAGCAACTCATTCCACACTGCGTAGGGACAGCTTTGGCGAGGATAGCATGAACAACCTCATGTATGGCATATACAAGGCGTTCTGCAACGACAACGTAGAGGATATGTACACCTTTTTCAAGAAGTATGAGACAGACGAGATTGGCAGATTCTGCCTCATTGACCAAGTGTTTAAGCGCTGCGCCGAGGGAAGGTACTTTGACGACTTGCACGATTGGGATATCTACTCTATTACCACTCCCGAATACTTGGTGCTGGCCATGTACTATAGCATCCTGAAAAATGGAGTCAAATTCACCTTCTGCAAGAACTGCGGTCGCCCTTTTATTTCCCAAGGAAAGCGCTACGCATACTATTGCGATACATTTAATCCGGAGTTGGGCATGTCCTGCAGAGACTACAATGTGGTCAAGGGTCAGGAGGTCCGAACCACTGAATTCGAAAAACTCAAGAAGCGAGTCAGAGACAGAGTTTACGTGGGTCAGAGGCGATTCGAGGCAAGATACGGCAGCGACGACGGCGCACCGGTTTGTTACTATGACTACCTTAAGGAATGCTTTAAGCGTGGAGTGGTGGAGTACGAGAGACAACTGCTTACCGATCTGGCCGGCATTTCCAAGGAGGAATATGTTGCCCAGACAGAAATTAAGGAACAATACGAGGCATTTCTCAATGAAATTAACGATAGATGCTCCAAGGAATATCGCCAGAGCCCTGAGTTCCTGGAATGGAAGGAACAGCATAGGACCAGGGGGGACCTGGATCCCAAGTGGCATGACAAGAACGGCAGATTGTCCGTAAAGGGAGATAAATTCAATGAATGACAGCATAGAACGCAGATTGGAAAAGATGAATCAGGCAGAGATCCGCAAGGAGAAGACGGACAAGATTAGCAAGATCGTTCTGGACGTTATTGCGGTGTTGGTATTGGTTGCAGTGATTTTCTGGGGATTTGGCGGCGCCGACTGGGTGTTCAGAAAGACCCCTGACAAGCCAGTGTCGGAGTTTTTCTACTCCCTGACAACAGGAGAGACAGACAAGCTTATGGGCTATGTAATCGGCGGAGACGAGTATCTCAAGGCCCTGGAAGAGAGAGAAAAGAGAATAGCCAAGGGAGAAAAGGATGTGCCGGAGGTCATACCATCAGCTACAGTTGCCGAGGTGTTGGGGAAGTATTCTGTCCTGCGTACTGACTTCGGCAGCAAGGTAACCGTCCTCTATAAGAAGGAAGCCAAGGAAAATTGCACCGAGGATCAGTTGGCTGACATCAACCAGCAGCTCAAGGAGTACCAGCTTGAGTGCGACAAGGCTTGCCAGATTAGCTTTTCTGTGCGAATCAGTGGCAAGGAGACAATTACCAAAAACGAGGTGTTAGATGGCACCGCAATTACCGTTCGCATAGACGGCAGGTGGATTCTAATGCCAGGTAGCCTTGAATACAGCGAGGTACAACAATGATAGAGCACGAGTTGCAATACCATATTCAGTTGAAAGAGGGCGACGTTGGACGATATTGCCTTTTGCCCGGGGATCCCGGCAGATGTGCCAAGATTGCAGAGTATTTCGACAATCCGGTATTTGTTAATTCCAATAGGGAGTACACCACGTATACAGGAACACTGCTTGGAGAGAAGGTTTCGGTGGTTTCCACGGGAATTGGTGCACCATCTGCAGCAATTGCCATGGAGGAGCTGGCAAAAATCGGAGCGGACACTTTTATCCGGATTGGCACCTGCGGAGGCATAGCCCTGGAGGTGGAGACAGACGACGTGGTTATCGCAACGGGAGCCGCTCGATGCGAGGGCACATCCAGGGAATATGCACCGGTGGAATTCCCTGCAGTGGCCGACTTTACTGTTACAACAGCACTGGTAAATGCAGCCCGGGAAATGGGATATAAACACGAGGTTGGAGTTGTCCAGAGCAAGGATTCGTTTTACGGACAGCACAGCCCCGAATCCATGCCTGTCAGCAGCGAATTGCTGGCAAAATGGGAGGCCTGGAAGAGACTGAATGTCCTGGCCAGCGAGATGGAGGCATCTGCATTGTTTACCGTAGCTGCAACCCGTAAATTAAGGGCAGGGGCATGTTTCCACACCGTATGGAACCAGGAGCGTATCCTGGCAGGGCTGGACTGCCGCGAGGCCCACGACACCAGCAGAGCCATCCGTGTGGCGGTAGAGGCCATCAAGAAGTTGATTATTGAGGACAAGGAGAATGGAAAATAACATGAATACAGCTGTTTCCGATAAGGCATTAGCAATAATCCGCAAGCAGCAGCAAAA
>JAFVXO010000080.1 GCA_017501105.1 Clostridia bacterium
AATAGTTGTATACAACGCCTGTAATGTCGGCATCCTGGTAAAACAGGGCATTGGCCTTGACCAGTTTTTTCTTGGCGGAATAGTAGGAGCCGTCGGCGTCCTTGCCTTCTGTGTTAATAACAATAAAGTCTCCTACCTGATCATCCAGAGTACCTGCAGGGTCCAGCCTGTTCATCAACTCAGGATTCTTGTCGGGATCCACGTAGGTTACGGTGATGTTCTTGTAGTTGGAGGTGTAGTCCTCCAGCAACTGCATAATCAGGTTGTAGTCGGAGCTGGGCAGGTTGTTCACGTCAAAGAGTCCGTATATCTCGATGTTTGTGTCCTTAACCTGGTCCAGGAATGCCTTGTTGTCGTCGCTCAGGGAGTACAGGTCGTTGGAGGTCATGTCGAACTTGATGTCCAGCAGGCCAATAAATACGTTGAGCACCACCGCAATAGCCACAACAGCGGCGATCATTACAATAGAGCCTGTGCCCTGGCGAAGGTTTCTCATACGAGCAGTCCTGCGGGCCACCTTGGATGTGTTGGTTGTCTTGTTTGTAGGGTTCTTCATAGCCGGCACCTCCCTTAGTTGGACTTCCAGCGCCTGCGGTCACTGCTCACAATGGTAATGAACAGGAATACGGCGATGAAAGACAGATAGTAGAAAATGGAGGTCAAGCTGAGCACGCTAAGGCTAAAGGGCGAAAAGCGGGACAGCAGAGACAGCCATGACAGCACGGTGCCAAACCAGCCACTGATAACGGCAACCAAGGCATCAATAACAAACATGAAAACGAAGAACACCAGGGTAATCAGGGCAGATACGATCTGGTTCTCTGTAAGAGATGAAGCAAATACGCCGATGGCGATATAGCTGGCTCCCAACAGGATGAATCCCACATAGCAGCTGATAATAGCCGATATAGAGGGAGTGCCGTAGAACATGGTGATCATCGGGAAGATGGTGGAAAGCGCCACCATAATCAGGAACACACACAGAGCAGCCAGGTATTTGCCAATAACAACCTCTGCAGTAGTGGTGGGAGATGTGACCAGCAAAACCTCGGTACCGTTCTTGCGGTCGTCGGACATAATACGCATGGTCAGAATAGGTACGATGGCGATCAACGCAAAGGTCAGGTTGCTGAGGATGTTTACAAAATCACCGTCTCCTATAAGCAGGTTGCCGATGGTGTATAGCAGAGCCGCCACAAAGAAGAACGCACCGATGGCCACGTATGCCAAGGGGGATTGAAAATATGCACGGAACTCGCGCTTAAAAACTGCCTTCATTATTTCTTACCTCCCTCAGTAGTTAGCTCATGGAATATCTCCTCCAAAGACTTGTCCGCAGACTTCATCTCAATAACCGGATATCCTGCCTTGCCCAAAGCAAGGGATATGGTCTTGCGCACGTCCACATTGGAATCGGTAACAATCTCGTAGACCTTGCCGTTGTCGCCCTTGTCAGTGGAAACCTTGACACTACGCACACCAGACAGGCCGCGGACACATGCCAAAACCTCCTTCTCGGGGCCAATAACTGTAACGGACAGGGCTCCTGTGCCGGACAGCTGGGCGGAAAGGTTCTCAGGAGTGTCGATTGCCACAATGTGACCCTTGTTGATAATAACAACTCGGTCGCAAACTGCACTGACCTCCTGCATGATGTGGGTGCTAAGGATAATAGTATGCTTCTGTCCCAGCTTCTTAATAATCTTGCGGATTTCCAAAATCTGGTTGGGGTCAAGACCTACCGTAGGCTCGTCCAGAACCAACACCTCGGGATTGCCGAGCAGTGCCTGAGCAAATCCAACACGCTGCTTGTAACCCTTGGACAGGTTGCGGATAAGCCTGTGGGAGTGGTCTGTAATCTTGAGCAGATTCATAGCCATATCCACCTGTCCGGCCCGCTGAGCCTTGGGAATCTTCTTAAGCTCGGCTGCAAAGAACAGGTACTCCTTGACGGTCATATCCATATAGAGAGGTGGAATCTCGGGCAAATAGCCGATCATCTTCTTAACAGCCTCGGGCTCCTCCATGATCTCGTGGCCATTGACGCGAATCTCTCCGCTGGTATATGGGATAAATCCTGTAAGAATGTTCATAGTGGTAGACTTGCCTGCGCCGTTGGGGCCCAGGAATCCAAGTACCTCTCCATCCTCTACGGTAAAGCTGATATCGTTGACTGCGTGAATATCGCCGTATTGTTTGATAAGGTGTGATATTTCTATCATGTTCCCTCCATAAGTCTAGGACAACTGTCCCTGTGTATCTCTGTGACATTTTCGTGGGCAATGGCATCATGTTAATCTGCCATCTCCACGCAAACACCTAAACATAGTAATTTTACGGCTTGGTCGTTGTTTTGTAAAGACATAGGGCCCCGTCTACGGGCTCAATGGCAGGTTGCCGGCCGCTGCGGCGTAATACACTGCTCGAGCCCCCTGCAGCAGCAGTGCCTGTGCCGCCGCCTCCATGGTTGCGCCGGTTGTAATAACATCGTCCACCAGCACTACCACCTTGCCTCTGGCCCGGGGCGATGCCGCAAAAACCGCCGCCATCTGCATGCGGTCCCGGCGGTTTTGCAGATGCTGCGCCGGCGTATTGGCCCCACGTACCAGCAGGCCTGGGGCCAATAGTATGCCTGTGGCCGCGGAGACCCGGGCTGCTATGGTCTCCGCCTGATTGTAGCCCCTGCGACGGTAGCGGTCCCTATGCAAGGGGATGGGGACCAGCACCGCAGGGGCGGCCCCGCTCCCGGTGGGGGCCAGGCTGCTGCGGCGCAGCATCTGTGCCAGCAGCGCCCCGAGGATAGATGCGGATTCCCGGCGCCCATGGAACTTGATATCTGCTATCAAAGCCGGCACCCTGCCCTCGTAGTATAGGGGGCAGAAAATGCCACTACAAAATCTAAACCCGTCGTTTCTTGACGGTCCCCACACAAAAAATCCCCTCCTGAAGGGAAGGGATTCGTAACAGTTATTACATATATGTATGGAGGGGTCTTCCGATACCGCTCCGCAGATGGCGCACACCGTAGGGAATACGCTCTGCAATATGTGTGACACCTTCATCAGCGCAGCACCCGTTCCAACCAGGGATGCACCTGCATTTCGGCCACCAGAGTGTCGTACTCCCGGCGCTTATGAGGTGAGGGTGGCTCTCCTGTGTAGATGGCCTTGATCATGAGATTTTTGGGGGTATGTTCCATGTCTACAAACTCGATAATGTCTACCTTGTAGCCACAGAGTTCCAGGATCCTGGCCCGCAGGGCGTCTGTCAACAGGGAGGCAAAGCGCTCCTTGAGGAGGCCATAGCGCAGCAGTGGAGCCATTGTTTCGTTGGATACCTGGCCGTTGAGCTCGTGCTGACAGCAGGGCACAGACAGTATTACAGGGACCTTACCCAGTATAGCCTTTTCCAGGGCGGCGTCGGTGGCCGTGTCGCAGGCGTGGAGGGTTACCACCATATCGGTGTCGGAATAGCCATCCTGATACTCCTCTATGCTGCCCGTCTGGAAGTTCAGCTTGGTGTATCCGCAATTTTCTGCCAGCCTGTTGCAGTCCTCTATAACCTGTTCCTTGAGGTCCAGGCCTACCATGTTCACGTTGCGCTCCTTGAGCTTTGTAAAGTAGTGGTACATGGCAAATGTCAGGTATGACTTGCCACAGCCAAAGTCTACTATACGGAGCACATCTCTGTTGGGCAGGGAGTAGTAGATGTCATCTACGATTTCCAGGAATCTGTTTATCTGGACGAATTTTCTCCGCATGGGCAGCATCACTCTGCCATCGGTGTCCATTACTCCCAGCTGCTGTAGAAAGTCCAGAGGCTGACCCTCTGGGATTATGTAGTTCTTGGTCCTGTTGTGGGCCTCTGGCTCCTGGGGTGCCTTGGGGGCAGACTTGGTTCCGTGGCGGATAACCTTAACAGAGGACCTGTCGGGGTTTGCCACAACCTGGTACATGGCCTCGGATGTCTTGAGATTCAGTGTAGAGAACATGCACCTGTCCAGCAGGGAGTCCAACTGCTCTGCAAATACGGTATTGATGTGGGGTACGTTAATATGCTGCACCTGTTTTGTGAGGCGAACCTCCATCTGCCAATAGGGGCGACCCTTCAGGACAATACGGCGGCCGGTTATCTTGGTTATACCGGTGTTGACCCCCTTGTTGGGTGAGATAACCAGTCCTGTGAGACTGTCCTCTGCCATGAGCCTCTGCAGCAGTTCCTGGAGAATGGGATCTGTGGTCATTTGGTACCCTTTCTGAGGATGATCCTCTTCTGCACGATATAGTTAAGCACGAACAGCACCAGGTCTACCAGCGCCTTGATAAACACGGTTCCCATAGGCACATAGTTGTCGATAAATGCAACTGCGAGAGCTGAGAGCAGCATAACTATTACTGCCAGCAGCACATATTCGCCAAACGTGGTTGCCACCTTGCCCTTGTGGCGGAATACCACCTTTTTGTTCATGGTGTAGTTGTATACGGAGGACGCTACCCTGGCCAAAACCGTGGGCAGCAACACGTGGGTGGAGAGCAGAACTGCTATTCCCTCAGGCAGAGCCACATCCAGGGCAGGAATCCTGGAGAGAATTGCAAACAATCCTATATCTATAATGAAGGACGACAGGGAAACTCCTATATACTTGAGTGGATTCTTATATATAAGGTAGGAATCTCTGAGAGGGCGGAAGTGGGAGGCCTTGTTGCCGTCCAGATAGACCGTCTCAATAGGTATTTCACGGATGTGTATGTTGTG
Organism: Clostridia bacterium; assembly: GCA_017501105.1. Classification (GTDB taxonomy): domain Bacteria; phylum Bacillota; class Clostridia; order RGIG7378; family RGIG7378; genus RGIG7378. The sequence continues at coordinate 4,756 of JAFVXO010000080.1, forward strand.
TTCGCTGCAGTCGGAGAGCACGTTCATCTCGTATTCGTAGCGGTCTCCCTCAGACCGGGACAACACCTCCAGGGCGGAGGCGGGAATGGCACGGAGGCCCGTCTGGGTGTCGTATACCTTGGCTCCGGACATGAGATAAAAGGCCACTCTGGAAAATCCATTGCCAAAACGGCTCTTGAAGGGAACGTTGCCTGTAAACCTCCGGCCTCCAAGTATCAGGTCCTGGGGATATTGGCGACTGGTATCGATAACACGGCAGATATCATGGGGCGTATGCTGGCCGTCACAGTCTGCAGTGACTATCCTATGGAACTCCACATTCATGTCGCCCATGCGGGCCATACCGTATTTGAGGGCGTAGCCCTTGCCTCGATTTGCTTCGTATCCTACGGCAAGACATCCCTTGGCTGCTGCTTGGGCAAATATATGGTTAAACTCTGCTCCGCTGCCATCGTCCACCACCATGATGTGGCTAATGCCAGCCTGATGCAGATCGTCAATGAGCTGCAGGAGTTTTTCGTCAGGCTTGTAGCATGGAATCAGAACTAATGTATTGTTCACCTTGTCCCTCCGTGTTTTTGTGTGTTCTACAGTATATCGTACAGTTCCTCAAGGCTATGTATCTCGTACTCAATGGGAAATAATGCATTGTGGGATTTGCCCGTTCTGTTGTACAGACACTTGGGCAGACCGGCATTGTAGGCTCCCAACATGTCAGATGAGAGGGAGTCTCCAATTACCAGGCACTCCTGGGGCTCAGCTCCCAGTTGCTCCAGTACCATCTGAAAAAATCTGGCCGCAGGCTTCTGTACCCCCATCTCGTCGGAAATGAACAGGTGCTTGATGTAGGGCTGCAGGCCGGATGCATCGAACCTGGTATGTTGTACATAGGCAATGCCGTTGGTAACGATGCTGCAATGGTATTTGTCGGACAGGGTGGCCAGGACCTCCTTGGCTCCGGGCAACAAATAGCACCCCTGGGCCAAATTATATTCGTACTTGGCTGCCATCTCCTCAGGAGTAGTACCTCGAATGTCGAACTTCTCAATTAAATGTCTGAATCTGTCGGTCTTGAGGGCGGCCTTGGTAATCTCGCCTCTCTCCAGTGCCTTCCACAAGCTGTCGTTGTAGGCGTGGTACTCGTCGATAATCTCCTGTGTAACAGGTCCGTTGACCTGTCTGAGAGTCTCTGATATACCGTGGCGCTCAGCCTGCTTGAAATCAAACAATGTCTCGTCTGCGTCAAACAGCAAATATTTGAACTGGCTCATAGAATCTGCTCTCCGTATTTGATGGCGTTGCCTATATAATAACACATTTGTACCTGCCATGATACTGCAGACCCCTTAATTCACACTTAATTGGCCAGAGGCATAAGGTATACTAAACATTCCAAAGGAGAATCTATGAGAAGATTTAAATTCGTCCTGTGGGTTATGGTGCTGTGCCTGGCGTCCATGGGATTAGTCCTCACCGGGTGTGGTCAGAACTCCTCGGATACCACCAAAATTGTTTTGAGTGAAGTAACACATTCCGTGTTCTATGCACCTCAGTATGTGGCTCTGAATCTGGGCTATTTCGAGGAAGAGGGGCTGGAAGTGGAGCTCATCAACGGTGGCGGTGCCGATAAGGTTATGACCTCAGTTATTTCCGGAGAGGCAGAGATTGGTCTGGCAGGCCCAGAGGCAACCATCTACGTATACCTGGAGGGGAATCCCAATCACTCGATTATCTTTGCCCAGTTAACTCAGAGGGACGGGGCCTTTCTGGTCTCCAGGGAGAAGATCGACAACTTTAGCTGGGATATGCTGAAGGGCAAATACGTAATTGGCGGCAGAGTTGGAGGCGTTCCCGAGATGACTTTTGAGTACGTGCTGAAGCAACAGGGCATCGACATCGTCAACGACCTGACTCTGGACACCTCCATCAGCTTTGCCCTGACTCCGGGAGCATTTACCGGCGGCACAGGAGACTTTGTAACTCTGTTTGAGCCTACGGCCTCTAATATCGAGCAGCAAGGCCTGGGGCATGTAGTGGCATCCATAGGAGAAATGAGTGGATACGTCCCCTACACTGCATATTTTGCCAACAAGGACTACATGGCTGAGAACCCCGAAGTTATACAGAGTTTTACCAATGCGGTTTATAAGGGACAGCAGTACTGCATGACCCACACAGCAGCGGAGATTGCGGAGGTGGTGGCCCCCAGCTTCCCCGACACAGATCTGCCTCTGCTCACTGACGCAATCGCCAGATACATGTCCATCGACGCATGGTGCAGCGACCCCATTATGGAAAAGAGCTCTCTGGAAGCCCTGGAGGTTATTATGGAGAGTGCAGGCGAACTGGATAGTCGTCCCGTATACGAGGATATTGTAAACAACTCCTTTGCCGAAGAAGCAATGAAATAAGCAACAGGACAAAAAATCCGCCGTAAGCCCTGGGCTCATGGCGGATTTGCCTTGTCTATATAGCCTAAATACAGGAACTATTGGTTCTTGTTCACCAGCATAACCACACATTCCACATGGTCTGTCCAGGGGAACTGGTCGAAGGGAATTGCCTTAATAGCCGCGTATCCCCTGGCACACAGGTATTTCAGATCTCTGGCCAGAGTTTCCGGATTGCAGGAGACGTATACGATACGTCTGGGGCCCATACGGAGCATGGCGTCCATGAACTGCCTGGTGCTGCCGCTGCGGGGAGGATCCATAAATACCACGTCCACCTGTTCGTCGTCTGCTGCCATGGCCTCCAGGAACTCTCCTGCGTCTCTGCAGTACAGAGACATGTTGGACAGGCCGTTTACCTTCTTGTTGATAACTGCGTCACGGATGGCAGATTTGTTATTCTCCACGCCTACCACATGCCATGCCTGTTCCGCGGCAATGATGCCTATGGTGCCTATGCCGCAATATGCGTCTACAACCAGGTCGCTGTCGTCAATTTCTGCCAGGTCGATGGCTGTCTGATACAGCACCTCTGTCTGGACGGGATTGATCTGGAAAAAGGATGTGGGGGATATTCTGAAAACCTTGCCACACAGGGTGTCCTCAATATATCCGCGGCCAAATACCACCTCGGATTGCTGGCCTAAAATGTTAGAAGTGTGAGCCCTGTTTACGTTGAGTATAAGGGTGCTGATTTCAGGGTGATTCTGTCTGAGCACCCGCATGAAATCCTTCTTGCAGGGGAATGTCAGGTCGGCCACCACCAATACCACCATAATTTCTCCGGTGGAGCGGGACGTGCGGATCAGCACTCGGCGCATATAGCCCTGCATAGTAACCTCGTTGAATACAGGTATACGGAAATCCTCTACCATGAGGCGAATGCCCTCGATAATAGCTGCGGTGCGCCTGTTTTCCAGCAGGCACTTGTCCGCCTCCACCATCCTGTGGGAGCCGGGTTCGTAGGTTCCTGTGTGAACTCGGCCTCTGTGGTCGGAGGAAAATGTGCGATGCACCTTGTTTCTGTAATACCAGGGGTCAGCCATGCCAACAATCTTGTCCACCCGGCATATGCCGCGAAGCAGGTCCTTGCAGCGGTTTTCCTTGATCTTGAGCTGTTCGTCATATGTGCGGTTGAGCATTGAGCAGCCTCCGCATTTTTTAAAGGACTCGCAGTATCTCTGATTAATCATATGTCATCCTCACTTGCCGTTTACCGTGTTGATAGGTTGTCCGCGCATAAATGCGGACAGGGTTTCCGCCACCTTGGTCACCAGGCGCTGTCTGGCCTCCAGGGATGCCCAGGCTACATGGGGGGTAATTATCATGTTGGGAGCGGTCAGATAGGCATGTCCGGGAGTCATGGGTTCCACAGTCAGTACATCTATCCCTGCACCTGCTATTACTCCCTCCCGCAGTGCATCTGCCAGTTCCTGCTCGGCAATAAGGCCTCCTCGTGCCGTATTTATCAGAAATGCGGTGGGCTTCATCAGCGACAGAGATTCCCGGTTGACAATGCCACGGGAGTCGTCATTGAGGGGGCAGTGGAATGTGAGGAAGTCGGATCGAGAGAAGATCTCATCCTTGGTCACCACCTCAAACCTACACTCCTTGGGCCGGGTCCTGGCATATACTATAACCTCCATGCCCAGTACCTCTCCTATGTCTGCAACACGGCGGCCTATTGCTCCGTAGCCGTACACGCCCAGAGTCTTGCCCCGCAGTTCCATAATGGGGTGTCCCAGATAGGAAAATCTGTTCATGCGGGTCCAGTCCCCCCTGTGGGTGGATTCGTTGTACTGTACCATACTGCAGGCAAAATTCAGTATCATGGCAATGGTCAGCTGTGCCACGGAATCGGTGGAATAGCCGGGGACGTTGCACACGGTGATGCCTCGTTTGTCTGCAGCCTTGATGTCTATATTGTTGTAACCTGTGGCAAATAGCCCTATATATCGCAGGTTGGGGCAGGCATCCATAACCATCTCCGTAATCTCTGCCTTGTTAACTATGACGGCATCTGCGTCACCAATAGCATCCGGCACCTGTTCTGCAGGCACCACATCGTACTCCACTGTGTCTCCCAGGGCACGGATAGGGTCAAGAGACACATCTCCCTGGGTAATTGTGCATACATCTAAAATTGCAATCTTCATAAGCTGACCTCGCTGCTTTCCTCTATTGCCCGTACCGGCCCCTTGTTGACCATGAGGGCAAAACACACCACCAATACTGCCGCAGATATCAACAGCCACAAGGGTGTGAGGAAGTTGATGCCCGATGGGCAAAACTTGGAAAAGGCGTTGAATCCCACATGCATCAGTATGCTGCCATACAGTGAGCCGGTAACCTCATAGGCCATAACCAGGAAGAACCCACAAAATACTGCGTAGGATATCCACAGAACCTGATTATGTATAGCTCCAAAGAACAGGGCCCCGATAATTACTGCCAGGGCCATGGGCATAGCGCGGCGACAGGTGTTGTAAACCAGTCCTCGGAATACTATCTCCTCGCAGACGGGAGCTGCCACACAGGTGAACAGTATCTGTGCCCACAGCGGGCCCCGGGACAAACTCTGGGTGGATGAGGAGTATCCCGACCACCAGTCCTCGGGAATGGGCAGTATGGCCAGCAAAATATTGACAAAAATCAACAGTGCAACGCCAGCTACCAAGCAAGCTCCTGCGCTAAGGGGAGTAATGGGCCTGACTCCAAGCTCGTCCTTGATCCCAAATCCAAGCCTGCGGAGCAGCAACAGCAAAACTCCCACGGAGACGACATCTGCAACTATGGTGAGCATGTTTGCATAGTAATAGTACACCTTGACGTAGTCGGCACCGGCAGTGGCACGGATAATCTGCAGATATAGTGATCCAATGGTCTGCATTACCAACTCGAAAAACAGCAGGAACAATATTGCCTTGACCAGTGCTATAAATCCTCGCTTCATGTAACCTCCCCATAGATAGTTTTATTTTATCATTAAGATGGGGTTGTGGGAAAGGGGCAAACAGGCTCTGTACTTTGTATTAATTTAATGATATTTTCATCTTATATTTGCAGAATTAAACGATGTAAACTCACATTCCATGGAGGTTATCATGGTATTTTCCAGTCTTGAATTTCTATTCATGTACCTGCCGGTAGTTTTACTGCTGTATTTTGCAGTTCCTGCCCGCTACTTGCTGGCCCGAAACATAGTCCTGCTGCTGGTCAGCTTGGTTTTCTACGGTTGGGGCGAGCCGGTATATGTGTTCCTGATGATTTTCACCATTGTGGTTTCCTATTTCGGCGGCCTGATGGTAGATCGCCTGCGAGGCAAGCCCGGATGCAAGACAGCCCTGATCATTACCACTATCGTGGACCTGGGACTGTTGGGATTCTTCAAATACTATGACTTTTTCGTAAACAACCTGAGGCTTATTCCCGGTATGGACTGGCTGCAGCCTCTGGGGCTGTCACTGCCCATCGGCATTTCCTTCTACACATTCCAGTCCCTGTCCTACGTTATCGACGTATATCGACAGGACGCCAGGGTTCAGCCCAACGTGCTCTCCTTTGGCGCATACGTAACCATGTTCCCTCAGCTGATTGCAGGCCCTATCGTCAGGTACAAGGACATTGACGAACAGCTGGGCCAGCGTACCCACTCCATGGACATGTTTGCCGACGGCATTCGCACCTTTGTGGCCGGTCTGGCCAAGAAGGTTCTGCTGGCCAATGTTGCCGGCGAGCTGTGGAGCTCCATGTCGGCAACGGCTGTAGATCAGCGCACCGTACTCGGGGCCTGGCTGGGCATTATCTACTATTCATTCCAGCTGTACCTGGACTTCTCCGCCTACTCGGATATGGCAATCGGTCTGGGCAAGATGCTGGGCTTCCGCTTTATCGAGAACTTTAACTACCCATATATCTCCAAGAGCATAACGGAGTTCTGGCGCAGATGGCACATCTCCCTGTCCACCTGGTTCAAGGAGTACGTGTACATCCCGCTGGGCGGCAATCGCAAGGGAGCAGGCCGCACATACCTGAACCTGCTGGCCGTATGGTTCCTGACGGGATTCTGGCACGGTGCCAACTGGAACTACATACTGTGGGGCCTTTACTTCTTCATCCTGCTGGTGGTGGAGAAGGCTTTCCTGCTCAAGTGGCTGAACAAGGCTCCCGCCTGGGTGGGACATGTATACTCCCTGGTATTTATCCTGTTCGGCTGGCTGCTCTTTGTATTTGAGGACCTTTCCGCAGGAGCTGTGTGGTTTGGCAACATGTTTGGCGTGGGCACCCAGAGCTTCCTGTCAGCCAGAGATATATACGATCTGCTGAGGAATCTGCCTCTGTTGGCCATTCTGGTGCTGGCCTCCACTCCACTGCCCAAGAGGATCTGGAGCAAGCTGTACAAGGCCTCTCCTGCAATGCGGGTGGCCACAGTGGTGGGTTGTCTGGTGCTGCTGGCGCTATGCACAGCCTATCTGGTGAACTCCTCCTTTAACCCATTTTTGTATCTGAGATTTTAATGAGGTAAGAATATGACTAAGAAATTTGACAGAGTATTGCATATAATTACCGTTTGCCTGACCGTCTGCTTTATATTCGGGTTCGCGGTGGCCTTTTGGCTGACCCCCGACAAAAGCTTTTCCGAGCAGGAAAATCGATATCTGCAGCAGTTGCCCAAACTGGAGTCGGAGACCTTCCTGTCCGGGGAATGGATGACTGAGATTGGCGAATATTACGCAGACCAGTTCCCCATGCGCAACACCTTTATGGGCATCAGGGCAATGTCAGAGCTGGCCCTGGGCAAGATGCAGAACAACGATGTTGTTATAGGTTCAGATGGCTATCTGGTTGCCCGGGAATACAACCCTGACTACACCACTTTGGAGAAAAACCTCAAGGCTCTGCGCACCTTTGCCACCAAAATGGAGGGACAGAATATACCCTGCACCATCGCATTGGCCGGCAGAACCGTAGACGTTATGACCGAGGTGCTACCTCCCCTGTATCCCACAGACGTGGATGATAATCTGTGGAAAACCGCTCTGGATATGGTAAAAGATCAGCACGTACTGGACCTGCGCACATCTCTGCGAGAGCTGAACCAGGCCAAGGTTGGCCAGCTGTACTATTTCACCGATCACCACTGGACCTCCCTGGGGGCCTACTACGGATACTCAAATATTGTGGAGAGCTGGGGCATCACTCCCATGGGCCTGGACTACTTTAATGTGACTCAGGTCAGCGACGCATTCTACGGCACAACCTGGTCCTCTGCAGGCACATCCTGGGTAAAGCCCGACAGCATGGAGTTCTTCCGCTACCAGGGCGACATGGACTACACCACATACATTCAGGATACCGGCGTGTCATTTGACGGATTCTACGACATGAGCTATCTGGAGCAGAAGGACAAATACAGCAGCTTTATCTCCGGCAACAACGGCCTGGTGACTGTTACCGCCAAGGGCGAAGAGGAGCGAGAGACTCTGCTGCTGATTAAGGACAGCTTCGCACACAGCATGGTGCCCTTCCTGGCAATCCACTACGATCTGGTAATCGTGGATATGCGCTACTACGTGAACACATTGGGCTCCCTGATTGAGGAGTACGGCGTGGACCGAGCGCTGGTCATGGTGAACATGGAGACCCTGATAGATACGTATCAGTTTGGTCTGCTGACAAAGTAAAAGTTAAGTCGTAAAGTTGAAAAGGCGGCAAGGATAACAATCTCCTTGCCGCCATATTTTTGTCTAATTTCTTGTCTGTGTCTAGAACAGTTCCTTGACGTTGGCTACGGGGCGCAGTTCCACGCTGCCAAACTCCCTCTTCTGCTTGTCAGTGAGCTTGTTGTAGTTGGCGGCAGGCAGATATATTGCGGTAAAGCCTGTCCGCACCGCCTCCATTATGCGCATGTCCATGCGGCTGACGGCTCGAACCTCTCCCGTCAGGCCCACCTCGCCGCAGTACACGGCCCCGCGCTCCAGGGGCACGTCCTTGACCGCCGAGTAGACTGCTGCCAACATGCCCAGGTCGCAGGCAGGCTCGGTCAGCCTGATGCCGCCTGCCACGTTGATGTACACGTCCCACTCCCATAGAGGCAGGTGGAGCATCTTCTCAGCCACTGCCAGCAGCATGCCTACTCGGCTCATATCCGTGCCGTTTACCGTGCGCTTGGGCAGGTTGTAGGGGGACTTACTGGCCAGAGCCTGTATCTCCGTCAGCAGAGGGCGGGTGCCCTCCATGCCGCAGACCACGGCAGCTCCGCTGATATTGCTGTCCCTATGGGTCAGCATGGCATCTGCAGGATTCTCTACAGGGGACAGACCTTCCCCCGTCATCTCAAATAGTCCGATCTCGTTGGTGGAACCAAAGCGGTTCTTGACCCCTCGCAGCACGCGGAAGGGCAGATTTCTCTCACCCTCAAAATATAGCACCGTATCCACCATATGCTCCAGCACTCTGGGACCTGCCAGGTTACCCTCCTTGGTCACATGTCCGATTATCATGGTGGTGATGCCGGCGGCCTTGGCCAGCTTGAGCAACAGGCCTGTAACCTCGCGGACCTGTCCCACACTTCCGGGGCTGGAACTCATATCGTCGCTATATACAGTTTGTATGGAATCTATTATCAGGAAGTCCGGCTTCTCCCGCTCTATGCACGCCAAAATCACCGTCATGGAGTTCTCGCTGAGCAACAGCAGGTCTGGGTTATTTATGCCAAGTCGCTGGGCCCTCATGCGAATCTGGGGCGCGGACTCCTCTCCCGAAACGTACAGCACCCTCTTGCCTGCAGGCAACTTGCCGCAGATCTGGAGTACCAAAGTAGATTTTCCAATGCCTGGGTCTCCGCCCAGCAGAACCAGGGATGATGGAACGTATCCGCCACCCAAAACCCTGTCTACCTCGGGGATGCCCGTGGAAATGCGAGCAGTAAATTGTTTGCTGTCTATATCCGAAAGCTTGACTGCATTGCCTCTGTCTGCAGAGGATACAATGGCACCTGCCGGATGCTTGTCCTCCACAATAAACTCCTCTGTCATGGAGTTCCACTCGCCGCAGCCGGGGCACTTGCCCATCCATTTTGAACTGGAGTAGCCGCAGTTTTGGCACACATAGGCGGTCTTATTCTTTGCCATCTGTCATTACCAGCTTTCCTTTAATCCTAGTAAGGGCATTGTCCACCGACTTGCGGCTGATGCCCAGTATTTCGGCGATTTCGCTCTGGGAATTGCCCTGGAGATATTGGTGCAGCACCTGCAGCTCCTTGTGGGACAGGTGCTCCTCAGCATACTGCTTAAGCATGGCGGTGTGGCTCTTGCGCAGATAGACCTCCTCGGGATCTCTCTCAGCGGTCTCCTCCATGGCTGCCAACAGCTCGCCGCTGCACTCCTCCTCGTCGTCTGTCATGTATATGGAAACGTATTTGTCCATGGGAATCTGGCTGGTGGAAGTGGCCCTGCGAACTGCGCTGACAATAGCCCTCTCTATGCACAGGTTGGCGAAGGTCTTGAACCCTGCGTCCCTGGCGCTGTCATAGGCCGCATATGCGTTGTACAGGCCAATCATTCCCTCCTGGATTGTGTCCTCCATGTCGGCACCTGCAATATAGTAGCTGCGGGCCTTGGCGCGGACCAGGGCTTTGTACCGCTCCATCAGGGCGTTGAGGGCCTCAGCATCGCCACCGCGAGCCAAAACAATCAGCTGTATGTCCTCCATGTCGGAGTACTTGATGTATTCGATTGATGTCATGATCATTTCCAGGAGCTACTGACTCGGGGCGTAGTAGGCTTCCAAGCCTTTGTATCGGAATCCAACTCGCCGCTGCGCTCTACCAGGCGGAATACCGCTATAGTCCTCTCATCAGCGTACTTGCCGTTGTAGCTACAGGTTACCAGAGTCAGAATCTTGTCGTCGGGGCCAAACTGCACATCCTTGCCGTACTTGACCACAGAACGCTCCTTGCAGCGGTTGCAATAGTCGATAAAGCTCTGGGTGCTGGAGAAGGTAATTGGCAATGCCTCGTTGTCTGCATTTGCCAGGAAGCATGCAAATATCTCCCACTCATAGTTCTCGTAGACTGTGTCAAAGAAAATGACCGGGTGCTCCCTCCACATATACGCGCTGGTATAGTTGGCGATCTGCCTGAACATCTCTCCGTCCTGCATGTGGTGGCCAGAGACGACGGTATTCTTTCCAAGGGGTGCGGCGGAACAGGCGTACTCCATAAAGATGGAGCCGTAATATGTGGCCTTGCCAAATATATCGTGATCCAGATAGAAACTCTTGTTGTTGGGATCGTGGCTCTGCATAACCGGGTAATTGATAACTGTTCCGGTGAGCTGAATCCAGCCAACCACGTCTCTATTGATGCTGACAAGGTTGGCAAAGGACGGTCTGACCTGGGGCACAGGTGTAGACACCGGTGGCGGCGTAGGAATAAACACCCCGGTTGTGTCCTCGGGATTGGCATCCGTGGTAAGGTCTGCGGTGATATCTGTAGTAACGTCAGCGGTACCATCGGGATCGTCGGGCCTGTGGTCGATAGGCGGTGGTACGGTGAGCTGAGGATATCCTGATGTATCGTCCGGACCAGGTGTGGCTGTGGCAGTGCTGATGGGCTCTCTGCCGGCATACAGGTCCTTGATGTCATTGGCCTGCTGCTTGTGAGTCATATATGCATATCCGCGGGCGCCCAAAACACCCAGAGACACGCAGAACACCACCAGACAGAGGTAGTAAACAATCTCGTATATCTTGCCTCCCAGGGGGAGATCCCGCCAGGCCTTCTCCTTGTGCCTGGGCATGCCCTTGGGCTTGATCCTGGGGTCATAGATGCGCTTGCCCTTGTCCGATGTGCCTCTGTCAAATGCAGATATGGTGAGCTCCGGGTCCTCCAGGCTATTGTTCTCAAACTCAGGGAACAAAGGCTCCTCTACCTGTGTCTGGACCTGGGGTTCCTCAGTGGGAGAAACCTCTGCTGCTGTCTCCTCTATGGAAACATCCTCCTCCACAGACTCCTGAACGGACACATCGTCATAAGCCTCCACCTCCTGGTGGTAGGTCTCCTCGGCAAACTGCTCCATGGCAGTCTTGTGGTTTGCCTCGTCCAATATAGCCTTTTTGTCCTTCTTAAGTGCCATACTTCTCCTAAACGGAAATATGCCTGTATTTTATCACAGTAATCTATGTAAAAACAGACCTGTTCCTATGTGCTGTATTTGTTTCGTTGGACGACAGTTTGGACGAATATGTTCGAAGCCATCATCCAAAAGGGTGCCTACAGCTTGATTACGTGAATCTCCTCTCCCCCTGTATATTCCGCAATAACCTGGCGGTTTACATCGTATACTCTGCGAATTTTTCTGTCAGGCCCCATCATGTTTGTCTCTGCTGTTTTTTGCTGTTCCTGGTCGTATAGGATAGGATTGTCTGTGATCAGCTGGGGCATTCCAATCATGCCGGTAACTATGGCGTTTCCCAGGGGAGTCTTGCCGCCCCGCTTGTGTCTGGCTAAGGAATACTCCTTGGGGGTATTAACCCAGGCCCTGCCGTTAAGCTGTCTCCTGTACAGAGCGCCCAATGTGGACCTGTCGGTGGTGAAATAGTCCATCAGGGAGCGAACTGAACCCAGCGCATCCTTCCTGTGAACGGTGGTACCTGTGGATATGTGGCAATACTCTACCTTGCCAAAGGCGGGCATCAGGGGCACATCCTCGGCCATAATAGGCGCATCTCCCACCACCTGGCGCAACAAGGAGATGGCGTCGTACATAGACTTGGCGCGACTATATCCGTTCTCAGGGATCAGGCCTGCCATGTACAGGTCTCCTGCCACCACCATGTCAAAACCCCATTTGTTCAGCACGGTGTCTACCAGGTCACGGATGTAGTCCAGAACATCTGCCCGGCTCAGGTCCAGAGCCACCAGGTTGGCATCCATAGGGCTGTTTACAATCTTGTTGTTCTTGTCCCTCTTGATCCAGTCCCTGTGCTTGCGGGCCAACTGGGAGCGACGGTCTATGGAAAACGGAGTAATCCACAGGGCGGACTTGAGGCCCTTATTGTGAATCCTGCGGGCCACCTCTGCCATGCCCTCGGGGAACTTGACCGGGTCGGGGGTCCAATCTCCCTTGGACTGGTTCCACCCCTCGGCTATCATGAACAGTTCCGCATAGTCGGACAGGGGTTCCAGGTTGGCCAGTGCGCTGTCTATGGAGGCGGCATCTACGCCGGATCCCATCTCTGTGGTGCTAAATCCACCCATAGGTCTGACTTCCACAGGGGGCAGGTTCAGGTCTGCAAACCACTGGTCGAAAACCACATCCTCCCTGTCGTCGTAGAAGCGCAGGCTCATGAGGCGGTATTCGCCGGGATTCAGGCTGATTCCCTCCACGTCCTTGGAAATATATATGGTGCTGTCCTGTCCGTCATACTGGAATATGGTGTATCCGTTCTGCTCGGATGTAGAGGCCAGCAGGCGGTAGTGGTTGCGAGCTGTGCGGAAATAGCAATAGGAAAAGCCCATGGGAGAACCGTTGTGTATATCGTAGCTGCCAAAAAGTCTGGCGGCGGTACTGACGCGGAGGTGGCTCCTGATGTAGGGGGGCAGGTATGCAATCTTGTTGTCTCGGGAGGTCTCCCAGCAGGGAGAGTCGGAACGAAAACCGTTCATAAAAAACCTCTCGTCGGTCTCGCAAATCCAGTGGAAGCTCATGGTAAATGCCACCAGCTTGATAGGCTCTGCAGGGTTGATTGTCACATTGATCTCGCCGTTGCGGTCATAGACCTGGGCACGCAGGCCGCTGGACTTGATATTGCCGCTGTACTGGCGACCGTCCTTGTGGAGGTATGTTATGGTACATTCCGGTATATACATAGTGTTGTTCCTTGTTTTTTTAGTATTATAGCACGAAACAAGGCACGGTGGAAAAAGGGCTTTGAGCTGGGACGCAGGACAAAAACCGACAAATAAAAGGCTCTTTTCTGCGTTGACACATCAATTTTACTTTGCTACAATAGCAAAGCAAGTTCGGCGCTATAGCCAAGTGGTAAGGCAGAGGTCTGCAAAATCTCCACCCCCAGTTCAAATCTGGGTGGCGCCTCCAAAAAATCCTGCACGTGAGTGCGGGATTTTTACTTTTTACCTCTTACCTCTTCACTCTTACCTCAAATGGCAGGATTTTTTGGGAAGTAATAGGTAAAAGGGAAGAGGTAATAAGTTGGGTAGCTTTTCGCTTTGGCGAAAAGCATTTTTATATTGAAAAACCACCAAGTGTGATATAATGGAATCAGAAAGGCGATGGAAATATGAATAATATTCTCTATGAATTACATTTTAACTGGTCGAGTTGCCTGATATTATTTATTCCTTTGCTTGTCGGTCTGGGATTTTTCTTCTGCTTTAAATGGTATCCTGCTCAAAACCCGGGAGTGAACATAAAGGGAGCTCACGGATACGTAGGATATATTTTCTTTAAATGGTTAGGTTGGATTGTGGGCGTCTTTTGTTTCCTCCTTTTTGTGTCCATATTAGTTGCTCATATTGGTGATTATTCGGAAAAGAAAAACGCGATAAATAATGATCAAGTATTGGTGGTAGAGGGCTATGTGGAAAAGTATCATGCTATGCCGTTTGAAGGACACGACACCGAACACTTTGAAATCAATGGCGTGTATTTTGAATATTCAAATTTTGAATTGTACAACGGCTATAATCGTCCTGCTTGTTATGG
>JAFVXO010000081.1 GCA_017501105.1 Clostridia bacterium
CAACAGAGCAGTGCAATGAGACAATATCTGAGAGCCCTGATGGAACCGTATGCCCCCAACAAAACGGGATATATGGTGCCAACAAGTGCCACCCAGCCTATAGAGGGCACAAACATGCAGCATAGGGTAGTGAAGGCACAGCCTACTGCGGCAGGCTCACCAAGGGCAATCAGCAGCAGGAAACCAAGCAACCCGGAGGCTGCAGCCACAGACAATCTGTAAAAACCGTAGCGACCCATGGCATACATGCCGTCGGTCGCTTTTCTTATGGCTCTGTACACAGGCTTGTGCCTTGACAGGACCATTAGCAAACTGATGCGGCGAGAATTCCTTGCGTAGTAGAGAAGCCCGGCAATAAGAGGCAGGATGATGCACAAGCGGAGGGTCAGGCCCTTGTCCGACAGTGAGTGGGCCAGGTTTCCTGACAACCGGGCAACTCCAATGTAGGAGGCTATATCAGAGGTGGAAGCGGACAGCATAGCCTCGGCTCCAACAGCCAATGCATGCAGCGCGCTCAGGCACAGGTATAGGAGCACACCCATTACACAGCATATAACAGGCAAGTTCATGGCAGAACGCCTGCAAAAACCACACAGCACATAGTAGAGCACCCCCACAAGAATCAGCAGCAGGGCTATGTCGGATATGGTGTCTCCAACACCCCGGCCGGAAAGGGCACTACGAAAAATTACCCAGGACAGGCCTGTGTATATCAGCAGCAGAGGGGCAGAAAACCTCCGCGAGGATGTGGAATCAGCTTTTGTCTTTTCCATAAGTTACCTCCAGTCAAGCTATATACTGGGTATTTTTCCCAGAAAATCGAGTCTGCATACAACAAACAAATGTTCTATTAATAACGCCAAACCCTTGATATAGTGTGGTCTATATGCTAAAATGCACAATATTGATGATAATCGGGGGTTTATGCCTGATGGCTAAGAAACAGTACGACAACGAAAGTATCAAATCGCTTAAGGGTCCTGACAAGGTTCGACTGCGTCCCGGAGTTATATTCGGTTCCGATAGTTTGGAGGGCTGCCAGCACTCATTCTTTGAGATATTATCCAACTCCATCGACGAGGCCAGAGAGGGCTACGGAGATCTGATTTCCGTTACCAGACATAGGGACAAGTCCATCACCGTTGTGGACAATGGACGAGGCATTCCCCTGGATTGGAACACCCGTGAGGAGAGATTCAACTGGGAACTGGTCTTCTGCGAGATGTATGCAGGAGGCAAGTACGACAACAACGCAGGCTCCGACTACGAGTACAGCTTGGGTCTCAACGGCCTGGGCAGCTGTGCCACACAGTTCAGCTCTGAGTTTTTTGACGTTACAGTATATAGAGACGGTTTCAGATACGACCTGCATTTCGAGAAGGGATACAACATCGGCGGCCTGCGCAAGGAGCCGGTTACCCGTCGCCGCACCGGCACTACCCAGCATTGGAAGCCGGACATTGAGGTGTTCACAGACATCGACATTCCCCTGGAGTATTTCTGCGATGTGCTCAAGAAGCAGGCCGTAGTCAACAGCGGCGTCACATTTGAACTGTACGACGAGCAGTCCAAGCAGTCATTCTCATACACGTACAAGGACGGCATTGCAGACTATATCAGAGAGCTGGTGGGAGAGACCGCCTTTACGGAGATTCAGTTCTGCGAGGGCAATGCCAAGGGCCGAGACAGAGCGGACAAGCCAGAGTACAAGGTCAAGATGCAGGCTGCGTTTTGCTTCTCTAACTCGGTAAACATTATCGAATACTACCACAACTCCAGCTACCTGGAGTACGGCGGAGCCCCGGACAAGGCACTCAGGGCCGCATTTGTCTCCGAGGTGGACAAATACCTGACCGCTAAGGGCAAGTACACCAAGGACGAGTCCAAGATAACCTTTGCGGACATTCAGGACTCCCTGGTGTTTATCATGAACTCATTCTCCACCATTACCAGCTACGAGAACCAGACCAAGAAGGCTATTACCAACAAGTTCATCCAGGACGCCATGACTCGCTTCCTCAGGGAGAAGATGGAGGTGTTCTTCATTGAGAATACTATCGAGGGCGACAGGGTTCTGGACCAGATTTTGGTGAACAAGCGCAGCAGAGAGAATGCGGAGCGGGCCAGGGTTGCTTCTAAGAAGAAGATGACCGAGAAGATGGACCTGGCCAACAAGGTCAAGAAGTTCGTAGATTGCCGCTCCAAGGAGCCGGATGAGCGCGAACTCTACATCGTAGAGGGCGACTCTGCTTTGGGTTCGGTCAAGATGGCCAGAGACTCAGAGTTCCAGGCGGTTATGCCCATCCGAGGCAAGATTCTCAATTGTATGAAGGCTCCCCTGGACACTATCTTCAAGAGCGATATTATCACCGACCTGTTGCGCATCCTGGGCTGCGGCGTGGAGGTTACATCCAAGTTCAACAAGGACATCCCATCCTTTGATCTGGATAATCTGCGCTGGTCTAAAATCATCATCTGCACCGATGCGGACGTGGACGGGTATCAGATCAGGACTCTGTGTCTGGCTATGTTCTACAGGCTGGCACCTACGCTGATCCGCGCAGGCAAGATTTTCATCGCCGAATCACCACTGTTTGAGATAACGCAGAAGGACGACACGTATTTCGCCTATACCGACAAGGAGAAGAACGACATTGTGGCTGGACTCACCGGCAAGGTTACCATCCAGCGGTCCAAGGGTCTTGGCGAGAACGAGCCCGATATGATGAAGCTAACCACTATGGATCCCGCTACCCGCAAGCTGATCCAGGTAACACCGGCAGATATGGACGAGACACAGGAGACATTCTCCGTGTTGTTGGGAGACGACCTGCCCGCACGTAAGAAGCACATTGAGGAATTCGGACATTTGTATCTGGATTCTCTGGATGTTATGTAAAGGAGCACACCAATGGCCAAGAAGTCAAAGGACAAGCCTGTTGAAAAGCGCCCACCGGCGCCAATACAGTATCAATATATAACGGATACCCTTGAGACCAACTACATGCCCTACGCCATGAGCGTAATCCTGTCCCGCGCTATTCCGGAGATAGATGGGTTCAAGCCGTCCCACCGCAAACTGCTCTATACCATGTACAAGATGGGATTGCTGAGCGGCAGCAGGACCAAGTCCGCCAATGTTGTGGGACAGACCATGAAGCTGAACCCCCACGGAGACCAGGCCATCTACGAGACCATGGTCAGATTGTCCCGTGGCAACGAGGCTCTGCTGCATCCATTTGTTGACTCCAAGGGCAACTTTGGTAAGCAGTATTCCAGAGATATGAAGTTTGCCGCCTCCAGATATACAGAGGTCAGGTTGGACAAGATATGCAACGAGATTTTCGGGGACATGGACAAGGACGCCGTAGACTTTATCGACAACTACGACGGCACACTCAAGGAGCCTACACTGCTTCCGGCTACATTTCCCAACATACTCTGCAATCCCACTGCAGGTATCGCCGTAGGTTTGGCGTCCAATATCTGCAGCTTTAACCTCAAGGAGATATGCGAGGCAACAATTGCGTACTTAAGCGACAGCGATGTAGACATTATGAACTACATCAAGGGCCCGGACTTCTCCACAGGCGGATACTACGTATTCGACGAGAACGTCCTGCGCAACGTTATAGATACTGGTCGTGGCTCCTTCAGACTGAGGGCCAAATACCGCTACGACAAGTCCAACAACTGCATTGAGATTACCGAGATTCCCTACACCACCTCTGTAGAGGCCATAATGGACAACATTATCGACCAGTTCAAGGAGAACAAGGTCAAGGAAATCAACGACATGCGAGACGAGACCGACATTAACGGCCTCAAGATTACCATTGACATCAAGCGCAACGCCGATCCTGATGCGCTGATGCTTAAATTGTTCAAGTCCACACCTCTGGAGGATACCTTTGGATGTAACTTCAACGTGCTGGTGGACGGCAAACCCATGGTCCTGGGCGTCAAGAGCATGATTGCCGAATGGGTCAGATTCCGCATGAACTGCGTTCGCAGAGTGCTTACTCACGAGATTCAGCGCAAGGAGAGACTCCTGCACCTGTTGGAGGGTCTGCAGCACATCCTGCTGGATATCGACAAGGCTATAGCCGTTATCCGCGGCACCGAGGAGGATGCCAAGGTAGTACCCAACTTGATGGAGGCATTTGGAATTGATAAGGAGCAGGCTGAGTACGTAGCCGACATCAAGCTCCGCAACTTAAACAAAAAATACATTCTCGACAGGTTGGCCGACATTGACGATCTGCGCCAGTCTATCGCAGATATGACAGCCCTCAGAGGTAGCGACCGCAGGATACGCAAGCACATTGCAACCCAGCTGGCCGAGATTTCCAAGAAATACTGACAGCCCAGGCGCACCGAGATTCTGTACGAGGTAGAGGAGTTCCAGCAGGCTCCGGAGGAGCTGATCGAGGACTACAACTGCCACGTGCTGCTGACCAACGACGGCTATTTCAAGAAGGTTCCCGCCTCATCTCTCAGAGGAAACCCGGAGCAGAAGATCAAGGAGGGAGACGCAATCGTCCAGGAGGGCGACTACACCAACCGCAACGAGATCCTGTTCTTTACCAACAAGCAGAACGTGTACAAGTGCAAGCTCTACGACATGCCGGAGAGCAAGGCATCTATGTTGGGCAACTACCTGTCCAACGAACTGAACATGGATGCAGGAGAGCGCCCCATCAACTACGTGGTACTGTCCAAGTACGAGGGGCACATGCTGTTTGTCTTTGAGAACGGCAAGGCATCCAAGGTGCCTATGTCTGCCTACGAGACCAAAACCAACCGCAAGAAGTTGCAGAACGCCTACAGCGATGCGTCACCATTGGTCACTGCTCTGTATCTCACAGAGGATATCGACGTGGTGCTGTTTAGCAACATCAGCAAGATACTGATATTCAACACCTCTCTGGTGGCAGCCAAGACCACCAAGAACAACCAGGGCGTTCAGGTTATGACTTCCAAAAAGGGCAGTGTTGTTACAAAAGCTGAGCCACAGACTATTGCAAATATTGGAAATGAGAAGTACTATCGTGCAAGACATATTCCTGCAGTAGGCAGCTTCCTCAAAAATGAGGATCGCCCCGAAGAGCAGATGACACTGGGAGATACCTGATTTAGTGCGCGACACGCTTAAGTCAATTTGGAATTTCGTTTGCAAGAATCCCGTTTTTGCAATAGCCACTATTGCGGCGACAATTACTTCGTTTATTGTCCGCCCAGATAGTCAGTACCTGGATTACATAGACTACAAGACACTGACGTGCCTGTTTTGTGTCCTGGCGGTGGTCTGTGCCCTGAAAAACGTCAACTTTTTCTATATATTGGCCAGGCGAATAGTTACCGGCTTTAATACGGCCCGACGCTGTGTTGCGGCTCTGCTGGTCATTACCTTTGCTGGTTCCATGTTAATCGCCAACGACATGGCGCTGCTTACATTCCTGCCCTTGGGCTACTTTGTACTGAGCGTTACGGGCATGGAGAAGTATATGGCGTTCACCTTTGTGCTGCAGAACATTGCCGCCAATCTGGGAGGCATGCTGACGCCCTTTGGAAACCCCCAAAACCTGTATCTATACAGCCACTACAACATACCTGGTATGGAGTTTGTAGGCATTATGCTGCCTCCGTTTGTGCTGTCCATGTTGCTGCTTGGTCTATGCTGCCTGTTCATTGGCAACGACACTCTGAGGCTGCCCCAGGCAGAACCCCAGGTGGTGCGCAAGAGAACTATCACCTATCTGGCCCTGATGTGTCTGGCCATCGCCATTGTATTCCGAGGCATTCCCTATTGGGTAGGCCTGCTGGTTATCCCGCCGGTGATCTGGATGCTGGACAAACAGGCCCTCAAGATGGTGGACTATCCGCTGCTGCTGACATTTGTGGCATTTTTCATTTTCGCAGGCAATATGTCCCGGATCGAGCCGGTTCGCCAGTTGATGTCCTACCTGATGGCACAGAACACCCTGGTGTACAGCACAATGTCCTGCCAGTTTATCAGCAACGTGCCCTCGGCTATTTTGCTGTCCCAGTTTACTGATAACTACAGGGAACTGCTGTGGGGAGTAAATATCGGTGGAGTAGGCACACTAATATCGTCTCTGGCCAGCCTCATAACTTTTAGAGAATACGGACGCCACTATCCGGAGAAGCGGGGCAGATATGTATGCCTGTTTTTGTTGGTAAACTTTGTGTTCCTGGCAGCGCTGTTGGCATTCTGCCTGTGTCTATAGGATATACATAGTCTTTACGCAAGAAATAAATGTTTTCATCGGATATTTACATGCGGATTTTTCTTAAAATGTCACATAATAAACAGAAGATACAGCCAAAATAAGCTTGCTCAAGGCACCTTGATAAGGCAAGCAAAACTGGCTATAATAAAGTTGTACTTTGGATTAGCCATAAAGGGAGACGGTTATGTATTCGATTAAAAGACATATTGAGGAGGTCGTCCGGAGACGGGCAAAAAACAGCAAAGCAATTTTGTTAACTGGACCCAGACAGGTTGGTAAATCCACGTTGTTTAGGTATTTGTTTAATAAAGTGAACCAGGTTACCTTTGACGATGATCTCCTATTGGCTCAGGCAGAGGAGGATATGAACCTGTTTTTGCTTAACAATCCAGCCCCGCTGATGATTGATGAGGTTCAAAAGTGTCCCTCTGTTTTTAATAAGCTCAAGATTGTACTAGACAATACAGACAGT
The DNA here is from genome assembly GCA_017501105.1 of Clostridia bacterium. Classification (GTDB taxonomy): domain Bacteria; phylum Bacillota; class Clostridia; order RGIG7378; family RGIG7378; genus RGIG7378. The sequence goes on from JAFVXO010000081.1 coordinate 6,727, forward strand.
TATGGAAATTATTATTTGACCGGATCTCAAAAGCTTCAGTTAATGGAGGGTGTGAGTGAGTCTCTGGCAGGGAGAGTTTCGATTGTAGAGCTGGATGGCCTTTCTATGCGAGAAATTTACGATGTCCCCTTTGCTAAACATTTCGTGCCTACACAGAGGTATATAGATGAGCGAGAAGGCGCCCTCAAGAACTACCGCAAGAATCTTTGGAAAATAATCCATCGTGGCAGCTATCCTGAACTATACTCCAATTCTGAAAGAGAGTGGTTAGATTTCTATCAGTCTTATGTTAAGACCTATCTTGAACGGGATGTGAATAAGTTGATAAAGGCAAAAAATCATTTGACCTTTGTGCGGTTCTTGACCTGTGTTGCGGCACGTACCGGACAGGTGGTCAATTATTCCAATATATCCTCTGAAATTGGAGTGTCTGAGATTACAGTAAAGGAATGGGTCTCCATTCTCGAAAAGAGTGGGATTATTTATATCCTGAAGCCCTACACCTCAAGTGCTCTCAACCGTGCTATCAGGACTCCCAAACTGTATTTCCGGGATACTGGGTTATGTTGCTATCTCACAAGATGGTTAACCCCCGAAACATTGAAAAACGGCGCTATGGCTGGAGCTATGTTTGAGACCTTTGTCATCAATGAGATTCTCAAGTCCTATTCAAACGAGGGCATGGAGTATGACTTTAATGTCTTCTATTACAATGGAAAGGACAAGAAAAAAAGGAAAGAAAACGGAGAAGAGGTAGAGGTTGACGGAGAGATTGACTTGATTCTCCAGGAAGACGGCGTTTTGTATCCTATTGAGATTAAAATGTCCGCATCGCCCAAAGCGGATATGGCTTCTGAGTTTGATGTCCTTGACGGCGTTCCCGACAAGAAGAGAGGTATGGGAACTATCATCTGCCTGTACGATAAGAAGTTGTATTTAAGGGAGAATCTGGTGGCTCTTCCCTTGGAATATATATAACTTCTCTCTGGAAGAAAACGGCAAATCTGCCTGTGCCTTTAGGATATACATAGTCTTTACGCAGAAAATAAAGAATGATACAATAGAACAAATGTTCAACTAAACTACGGGAGGTGCCCATGGACAAGTTCAGATTAGTTAGTCCCTTTCAGCCCACGGGCGACCAGCCCCACGCTATAGACAAGCTGACAGAGGGCATTCTCAGGGGAGATCGCTGCCAGACTCTCAAGGGAGTCACTGGCTCCGGCAAGACCTACACCATGGCAAATGTCATACAGAGAGTACAGCGTCCCACCCTGGTGCTGGCTCACAACAAGACCCTGGCGGCCCAGCTCTGCGCGGAGTTCAGGGACTTTTTCCCCGACAACGCTGTTGAGTATTTTGTATCCTATTACGATTACTATCAGCCGGAGTCCTATTTGCCAATGTCGGACCTGTATATTGAGAAGGATTGCGACATCAACGACGAGATAGACAGACTGAGGCATTCTGCCACCACATCCCTGTTTGAGAGGGACGATGTTATTATCGTATCCTCCGTCAGCTGCATATACGGTCTGGGCGACCCGGAGGACTACAAGGAACTGATGCTGTCCCTGAGGCCCGGCATGGAGAAGCCTATGGATCAGGTGATGCACGAACTGGTGGACATGCAGTTCCAGCGCAACGACTTCACCAGGCTGAGAGGCACATTTGGAGTCAAGGGGGATACCCTGGAGATATTCCCATCCTACTCATCGGGCACTATTATCAGAGTAGAGTATTTTGGCGACGAGATAGAGCGCATTCGAGAGATCAACAGCCTGACGGGAGAGATTTTGGCCACCCGTAGCCACATCAGCATTACCCCGGCATCTCACCACGCCGTCATGCGGAGCAAGATGCAATCCGCCATTGTCGGCATAGTAGAGGAGATGGAGGACAGGGCCCGGGAGTTCAAGGATAGAGGCCGCTACGTGGAGGCCCAGAGAATAGAGGAACGCACACTCAACGACATGGAGATGCTTACCGAGACCGGCTCCTGCAAGGGTATTGAGAACTATTCTCGCCATCTGTCAGGTAGAGAACCAGGATCTCCGCCATACACACTGCTAGACTTTATGCCGGACAACTTTATCATGTTTGTGGATGAGTCCCACGTGACTATTCCCCAGGTGGGTGCCATGTACAACGGAGACCGTGCCCGCAAGGACAACCTGATCAACTACGGCTGGAGATTGCCTTCCGCATACGACAATAGACCCCTCAGGTTTGAGGAGTTCTGTGACAGAGTGCCTCAGATGATTTGCGTCAGCGCCACTCCATCTAAGTATGAGAATGCCAACTCTACCCAGGTGGTGGAGCAGCTTATCCGCCCCACAGGACTACTGGATCCCCAGATCATCGTGCGTCCTGTTACCGGACAGATCGACGACCTGCTGGACGAGATTGGACTCATTACGGCACAGGGAGACAGGGTGCTGGTTACCACCTTGACCAAGAAGATGGCGGAGGACCTGACGGATTACCTGGACAAGATGGGAGTCAGAGTCAGATATCTCCACAGCGATATTGTTACCATCGAGAGGACAGAGATTATACAGGACCTGCGCAAGGGCAAGTTCGACGTGCTGGTGGGTATCAATCTGCTGCGCGAGGGCTTGGATATTCCCGAGGTGGGTTTGGTGGCCATACTGGATGCGGACAAGGAGGGGTTCCTCCGCAGCGAGACCAGCCTTGTGCAGACTATAGGTCGAGCCGCCCGTAACGTCAACGGTCGGGTAATTATGTACGCGGATGAGATTACGGAATCCATGAGACAGGCCATAGACGAGACCAACCATAGGAGAGAGATACAGGAGCAGTACAATATAGACCACGGCATTACACCCACAAGTATCGTCAAGGAGGTCAAGACCATCATCGAGACCACCAGAGTAGAGGATGTAGATGAGGAAACAGGCGAATTTGTCGGCTTACCTGATATTAAGACTTTAGAAGACATGATTATACAGCTTACAGCAGAGATGAAGGCCGCAGCAGCTGAGGAGAGATATGAGGCAGCGGCTATGATCAGAGACAGGATATACGAGCTTAAGGCCGAGCTGCAGGTGGCTACTATTGGGATCAAGGGGGATTATGAGTCATGAGTGATATGTATCACCCGACAACAAATATAGACAGAGAGTTTTCTAACGATGTAGCAGACAAGGACTACATCGTCATTCGTGGAGCCAGAGAAAACAACCTCAAGGATATTAGTCTCAGGATTCCCAGAGACAAACTGGTTGTATTTACGGGCCTTTCCGGCAGCGGCAAGACCAGTCTGGCCTTTGACACCATATATGCAGAGGGACAGCGCAGGTACATGGAGTCTCTGTCTTCTTATGCCCGTCAGTTCCTTGGCCAGATGGACAAGCCCGACGTGGATTACATCGGTGGACTGTCTCCAGCCATTTCAATTGATCAGAAGACCACCTCCCGCAACCCTCGTTCTACGGTGGGAACAGTTACGGAGATACACGACTACCTGAGACTGCTCTATGCCAGAGTAGGTCACCCCCATTGCCCCAAGTGCGGCAAGCCTATTCTGCAGCAGACTGTGGACCAGATGGTGGACAGGATTATGTCCAGGCCCGAGGGCACCAGATTACAGTTGCTGTCTCCTGTGGTCAGAGGGCGCAAGGGGGAGTACGTCAAGATGATCTCCGACTTTGGCCGCCAGGGATATGTGCGAGTCAGAGTGGATGGACAGATTGTGGACATAGACCAGGAACTCAACCTGGATAAGAACAAAAAGCACAACATCGAGGTTGTGGTAGATCGTCTGGTGGTCAAGGACTCCATCAAGAGGCGATTGGCAGACTCTCTCGAGCAGTGCCTCAAGTTGTCGGAGGGCCTGGTAGTAGTTGACTATGTGGGCGACACCGAGGAGACCATGAGTCTGAACCTGGCCTGCCCGGATTGCGGGATCAGTATTGAGGAGCTGGAGCCTCGTATGTTTTCATTTAACGCACCCCAGGGGGCCTGCAGTCACTGCAGCGGCCTGGGAGAGATTACCCGCATAGATCCGGACCTGGTTATACCCAACAAGGACCTGTCTTTGAGAGAGGGGGCCATATCAGTATCCGGCTGGAATTCTGAGAACGAGGATGGGTGGATAGCCCAGGTGTTTACCGGCTTGGCCAAGGCCTACGACTTTAGTGTAGATGTGCCTGTAAGGGAACTGCCCAAGAGAGCCCTGGATGTAATCCTCCACGGCACCAACAAGGAGAAGTTCCTCATCGTAACCCCCAATGGCAACAAGTATTATATGTCCTTTGAGGGAGTTATGAACGGCATGTGGCGTCGCTACAACAACACCGAGTCCGAACCCATGAAGAGATACTATGAGGGCTACATGAGCTCCCACCACTGTCCTGAGTGCCATGGCACCAGGTACAAGCCTGAGACCCTGGCAGTAACCTTCTGTGGCAAGAACATCCACCAGGTGAGCGAGATGCCTGTTACAGAGGCCAGGGAGTTCTTCAACAACTGCAATATTACCGAGAGGGAACAGTTGATTGCCGACAAGATTCTCAAGGAAATACGTGCCAGATTGGACTTTCTGTGCAATGTTGGCCTTGGATACCTGACCCTGACCCGCAGCGCATCCACCCTGTCCGGAGGAGAGGCACAGCGCATCAGACTGGCCACCCAGATAGGCTCCGGCTTGATGGGAGTTCTGTATATCCTGGATGAGCCGTCCATAGGACTGCATCAGAGGGACAATGCCAAGCTGCTCAGGACCTTGGAGAAGCTCCGGGATCTGGGCAACTCGTTGATAGTTGTCGAGCACGACGAGGAGACCATGATGACTGCAGACCACATTGTGGACGTGGGACCCGGAGCGGGAGAAAACGGCGGTCGTATAGTCGCCCAGGGAACGGCTCAGGAACTGATGAACAATCCAGATTCCCTTACGGGCAAGTACCTCAGCGGAGAGATGTCAGTGCCTATGCCCCAGGTCAGACGCAGCTGCGATGACAGATGGCTCCATATCAAGGGGGCTGCTGAGAATAACCTCAAGTCCGTGGACGTGGACATCCCTCTGGGAGTATTTACCTGCGTCACAGGAGTTTCAGGCTCCGGCAAGAGCTCTCTCATAAATGAGGTGCTGTGCAAGCGACTGCTCCACGACCTGAACAAGGCCAGAGTCAAAGGGGGCAAGTGCGACAGCATTACAGGCATAGAGCATCTGGACAAGGTTATAGATATCGACCAGACGCCAATTGGACGTACCCCCAGATCCAACCCGGCTACCTATACGGGCATGTTTGACATGATCCGAGAGCTGTTTGCGGCCACTCCGGATGCCAAGATGCAGGGCTACAGCGCCGGCAGATTCAGCTTTAACGTCAAGGGAGGCAGATGCGAGGCCTGCCAGGGTGGCGGTATTATAAAAATCGAAATGAACTTCCTGTCGGATGTGTACGTCCCTTGTGAAGTGTGCAGAGGCAAGCGCTACAACAGGGAAACCCTTAACGTCAGGTACAAGGGGAAGAATATCTCCGAGGTGCTGGACATGACGGTGGATGAGGCATTGGAGTTTTTCAAGTCCATTCCTTCTTTATACCGCAAGGTCAAGGCCCTGTACGATGTGGGTCTGGGCTATATCAGGTTGGGACAGCCGGCAACCACGCTGTCAGGCGGCGAGGCCCAGAGGGTCAAGCTGGCCACAGAGCTGTCCAAGAGGAGCACCGGCAAGACCATGTATATCCTGGACGAGCCCACCACAGGCCTTCACATGGACGATGTAAAAAGACTGATAGAAATACTGCAGCGATTGACCAATTCCGGGAATACTATATTGGTTATCGAACATAATCTTGATGTTATCAAGAACGCAGATTATATCATCGATATGGGGCCCGAGGGTGGAGACAAGGGCGGTACCGTCATAGCCAAGGGAACCCCGGAGCAAGTGGCCGCAGAGGCCGACTCCTACACAGGGCAGTATCTTGCAAAGGTCCTGGCCAAGGGAGTATAATCTTTAATTACTATTGTTAGCGAGGTGACACATATGCAATTATGTTCAAAGTGCAAAAAGAATGTCGCCATGATCCAGATCATGAGGACAGAGGGGACTGCTGTTAAGCAGGAGTTTCTCTGCCTGTCCTGTGCCAAGAAGATGAATCTTGGCATGGTTGAGTCTGTCATCAAGCAGTTGGGTCTTGAGCCCGATCAGGTAGATGAGTTTTGTGAGCAGATGACTGAAAATATGAAGGACGCAGACCCGGAACTGTTGGAGAAGATTCAGAACCCCAACATGCTCAAGGAAATCCTCAACAGCGCTATGCAGCAGGGGGACAGCGAGAGCTTGTCCGAGGAGCCCCAGGATAAACATGAGCGCAAGGAGGAATCCAGTCAGGGCGAATCCAGAGAGACCAAGAAGGTCAAGCACAAGTTTTTGGAAACCTACGGCACCAACTTGACAAACAAGGCTGCTGCCGGAGAGATCGACAAGATAGTAGGCAGGGAGAAGGAACTGGACAGAGTGATCCAGATTCTGAACCGCCGACAGAAGAACAACCCTGTCCTTATCGGAGAGCCTGGTGTGGGCAAGACTGCCATCGCCGAGGGACTTGCTACCGCCATTGTTCAGGGCAGAGTTCCGGAGAGACTCAAGCACTACGAGATTATCCAGCTGGATATGACAGGCATGGTGGCCGGCACCCAGTTCAGAGGACAGTTTGAGTCCAGAATCAAGGGCGTAGTAGATGAGGCTATCAAGTGTGGCAACATTATTCTGGTTATCGATGAGCTCCACAATATTGTGGGAGCCGGTAATGCAGAGGGCGCCATGAATGCTGCCAATATTCTCAAACCCGTACTGGCCAGAGGAGAGCTGCGCATTATCGGAGCCACCACTCTTGACGAGTACCGCAAGCATATAGAGAAGGACAGCGCTCTGGAGCGCAGATTCCAGCCCGTTATGGTTAACGAGCCCAGCCTGCAGGACACTGTTGAAATTATGAAGGGTGTGCGCCCGTATTACGAGAAATACCACGGCGTATCCATTTCCGACCATATACTGGAGCGCATGGTCAGCCTGTCCGAGAGATACGTGACAGATAGATTCCTGCCGGACAAGGCCATAGACATTATGGACGAGGCAGCATCCAGAGCCAATCTCAAGAACATGAAGCTGGTGGAGTTGGACAAGTTGTCGGACAAACTGGCAGATGCTGAGGCGGCAGTATCCGTAGAGGAGGCCCGAACACAGCCCGACTATGAGAAGCTGGCCCAGATGCGACAGGAGGTTTGCATGCTCTCAGACCAGGTCAAGGCCCTGGCCGAGGAGGCATACAGCTTCCCCGTAACCTTTGACGACGTTGCGGGAGTCATCGAGTTGTGGACCGGTATACCTATTAACAGCGTCACAGAGGAGGAGGGAGCCAAGCTGCTGCAGTTGGAGGACAATCTTCACAGGCGAGTAGTGGGCCAGCACAAGGCCATCCAGTCCGTAGCATCTACCATTCGCAGGTGCAGAGCAGGCCTGAGAGCTAAGAAGCGCCCCGCATCCTTTATATTCGTTGGCCCCACAGGCGTGGGCAAGACAGAGCTGGTTAAGGCTTTGACCCAGGAACTCTTTGGCACAGAGGACGCCATGATCAGACTGGATATGTCGGAGTTTATGGAAAAGCACACTGTCTCCAAGCTGATCGGTTCTCCTCCCGGATATGTGGGATACGACGAGGCCGGCCAGCTGACGGAGAAAATTCGCCGCAGGCCATATTCAGTTATCCTGCTGGACGAGATAGAGAAGGCTCACCAGGACGTATTCAATCTGCTGTTGCAGATTTTGGATGATGGCCGTCTCACAGACAGCCAGGGCAGAGTGGTGAACTTTGAGAACACAGTTATCATCATGACATCCAACGCCGGCACCACCCTCAAGGTAGGTGACGTGGGATTCGGCTCAGATACCACAGACAGGTCCGAGGCTCGCATCAAATCGGCCCTCAAGAGTCTGTTCAGACCCGAGTTCCTCAACAGAGTTGATGACATTGTTGTGTTTGATAAGCTGACAGAGGCAGAACTCAGACAGATCCTTGATCTGCAGATGAATATGCTGCAGGAGGACCTCAGGGACAAGAACATTACGATTTCTGCAACGGACGGACTCAAGGAGTTCTTGCTGAATTACGAGCGCAACGATGCATTCGGAGCCAGACCTATCAAGAGGAGCATCCAGCGCAATATCGAGGAGCGCATGGCCAGAATGTACCTGGAGGGCAACATCAAGGACGGAGATACACTGTTGCTGGACTACGATGGAACAGAAACTCTGGTTATCAAGGTCTCTGCCAATGCCCCCAAGGCCAAGACAAATGCCAAATAGGCACACAGACAGCTTTATACTGCACAGAACAGGGAGATGGATCGTTCGACATCCATCTCCCTTTAACATTTTCGTAAAACAAAAACACAGCCTCACCCACAGACGCAAAATTGCGCCGGGCAAAGGCTGTGTTGTGCCAAAGCCAGAGAGTCCTGCTAACGAGGCAGGAACTATTTGTCCGGAGAGAACTTTAACAGAACATATGGCTCTATCTCCAGGACAGTAGCGATGTTAAACAGCACATCCAGGGAAATGGCGCGAGTCATATTAGGAGCCTCAATTGCACCCATATGCTGCCGGCTGATGCCCACCCTCTCAGCTAACTGTTCCTGGGTGAGTCTCTTGCGCTTCCTATAGTAGGAAATAGCACATCCCAAATCGCGATAACGCTCTAAATTGTCAAAATTGTTTTCTGTCATAAATAACACCCTATTGTATTTTATCCAATTTGGAATGCCTTATAAATTCGACAAGAAGCGACACATGATATTTGCTACGCGACAAAAAGAGTGTATAATAATACAGATGTTGTGCTACACATAATTAACGTCTATGTGTAGATAGGAAAACAGGTGTTTTTCTTTACGACGCACCAAGGCAGAAGGAGCAAGACGATCCCCTCCGATATGACTCTATATCTGCCTTGGTGAAAACTCAAATACTATAAGAAAACAATGCCTTAATATTGCAATTAATGAGGGTTGGTGTTATAAGAAGAGCATAATTGCAGATAGCCTGTCCTTATAGAACAAAAACTATGGGTGTTAAATCGGGATGTGAATCGTTCAGAAACGGAATCGAACATTGATAAATGACAACATAACAGAACACACAAAGATATTACTTTAAGAAACAAGTACAGAATATAACCCTATGACTAAAATCCTTTTCGTATGCCACGGAAATATCTGTCGTAGCCCTATGGCGGAGTTTATTTTTCGCCACATGGTCACAGAGGCTGGCAGGGAAGACCAGTTCCATATAGCGTCCTGCGCCACCAGCAATGAGGAAATTTGGGGCGGTGTGGGCAATCCCGTATATCCTCCCGCCAAGGCAGAGCTGGCCAAGCATGGCATTTCGGCGGAGGGCAAGAGGGCAGTGCAATTGACCCCTGCAGACTATGGCCGTTACGACATTATATTAGGCATGGACAATGCAAACATGCGCAACATGCAGAGAATCTTTGGATCCGATCCCCAGAATAAGGTGCACAAACTCATGGACTATACCCATCGAGGAGGGGAGGTGGCCGACCCTTGGTACACCGGCAGGTTCGATGTGGCCTTTCGCGATATCTGGGACGGCTGCGCAGGGCTGCTGGCAACCCTAGAGTAGGAAAGGGGTATAGCAATATACAATGAAACTATTCACCAAGAGGAGGTTGTTTCTGTGCTTAAATACGTGTTGATTGATACAGATTAGGATGTGCGTACAAAAATATTACCATGTGCATACGAATACTACATTAATTTCTGGATAATCTAATCAAGAACAACTGAGCCTGTCGATAAAGTATAATAAGTTTTGCAAATTAATTCCACCAAACGGCTAAAGGCTATGTCTATTTTTATGAATTTAATTTACAAAACTTATTATACTTTATCCTTAAGCGTTTAACTAGCCGGAGCTGAAGGGTAAACTGGCCAAATGCTATGAATACAGCAAGGGCTGAATGGCAAAATCTGCCATCCAGCTCAATTCATTTTTTAGAAAAACCTAAGACTTTTTCATTAATCCAAGAGGTTTACATAAAATAATTTACACTACTTCTTCACATGTTTGAGTGTCAGTTTTATAATTATATATAGTTGTTCCGTCTTATCAATCGTCATCACAAAATCAGTTTAGTATCTTTCTTCGGTTGTGTTAACTGCACCTGCATCATATATGCTGCGAATCCGAATTGGATAGGGAGAACTCATTCATAAAGATCAGAATTCCTGTGTATTTTCTTCGTAATTATCCAGCGCCTTTTTGGTGATGACATTTTTCTGCCCGGTGTATAAGCTTTAGCTACAGTTGCTATTATTGCTTTATCACCAGGCGTTTTTTTTGCGCCTTTTACGGTAGCATTGTTTATTTTTCTAGCATCAAATTTTGCGCGTCGGATAGGAGACAATGAATCTAGTAAATTAGAAGAATTTATTTCACTAGTATGATAGAAATGTTCGTTGGTCTTTGTTTTTTGCAGTTGAAGAAATATGTTGAAGTCTCTTAGCAACTTTTCCATACTTGATTTGTTGGATACTCGACTTATCAATGCATTGCAAGCTTCTTTTATACTAGGATAAATCGACACATTAAATTTCATTTCTCGCTCGCCATCAAAAACTTCCCATTTTTTCTCTCGTTTTAGCAAACAAACACACGATTCGCCATATCCATACAGAGAATAATATGACTCTGGTATGTTGTTCTTTTTAAGTGCTTTGTTCAATGAGTCTATATGTCGTTTTTCATACTGTGTATATTGCGTTTTTTGAGTCATGTGTTTTGTGTCTACTATTTCCATGTTGTAACCTCTTTTAATATGCCTCTATTTATGCTTTGTAGCATTGTTATGTCGTGTAGATACTGTATTCCACCTCCAATACATTCAAAACCTGGAGCCACAAATCCCTTCAACACAACACATATTACTTTTATTCTATCAGCAACAACAACATATTCATGGTATTCGCATGTTTGTTCGTCCCATGGCAATGAAAGTTCTTCAAAACATGTTCCTTTTGGTGCTGTATATCTTCCTGTCGCCGAACCATATCTAATAAGCTTTGTTCCGTACGGAAGTTCAATCTTGGACAGATGTAATCCATTTTCGTTAAGTCTAGTGACATCAAATCCAAATCTATCAGAATTTTGTAACCAATTTATGTAATCAGGTCTCGGACGGCGTATGTCATTTGAATAAAATGCTCCGGTTCCATATTCCTTTTTGCGTAGGCGAGGAAATCCAGTGACAACCTCACCATTCTTGTTTTTCAGAGTTAGTATACCCATTTTCTATTCTCCAGCACATTATATGATTGTTTTTTTGTTATAATATTGTTTTATTTTGACTTTAAGTAAATTATAATATAAAACAAAACAAAATGCAACATATGTAATAAAGCAACTGTACAAAATACGACAAGAACCTCAAAAATTATGATTACTCTGCATCATAAAAGAAAATACAGCTATGAACCCAACCACCTTACAACCCAGTAAGGTGGTTTTCCGACAAACTAATGAGATTTTGTCCGACGATAATAACCATAACCGATGACAACCGACATGACCGCCTCATAAAATCCCACACAATAAGATTCTTGTGTTGCATTTGGTTGTAAAAAGGTATAATATATAACTGAATGGGAACAATATATTACCTGTCCACAGGGGGAAACATATGACCAAGTTTATTGATAATGTTAATGCATATTTGTCTCAGGCGAAGATCAAGCAGACCTATCTGAGCCTTAAGTCTGGTATCGAGATCAGGAAGCTGTCTCGCATCCTGACAGGTGCACAAGATGTTAGTGGTACAGACATGGAGCGTATAGCAGACGCCCTGGGACAGAGGCTGGAGTTTTTCCTCAGCGATTCCTTTAGCGTGCCTCAGCCTGACGGTATTGTTAGTGAGAAGATTGCCTTTTATGCCGGAGAGCCCACCGCCAGTCAAGACCAGATTGCAGCCAAACTGGAGGAGCTCATGGAAAATATAGACGAGATTATGAGTGCCAGGTATCGCTTCCTCAACATAACTCTGGAGTGATATATGAACATTGACCGCCTGAGACAGATAATTAAATACAGTCAAGCCAACAGCAGCGAGATGGAGGTCAAGGTAAGGGACTTCTATTCTTTTGTGGGCATGAGTAGCCACAGAGATGTTCTGAATATCATGCAGATTGCCAGGGACTCTTTTAGGAAGCAGGGGTACATTGTAATTGAGATGCCACTTTCAGATGACGAGATTGGTGCTCTCTGCTATAGAGGGGATGCATGGGGCTATATATTGCTCAACACATCCCTCCCCAAGGTAAATGTAAACTTTGCAATTTGCCACGAAATATACCATGTGTTTTGTCAAAGGAGCCAGTTCAGAACCAGGGTGGAGTTTGCCAACAGGCACTATTACGAATCAGAAGAGGAGGCCGCAGCCAATCTGTTTGCCGGCATGCTCCTGATGCCCGAGTATGGATTTAGGACCATGTACGATAAATTCCGCCAAGAGTCGGAGGGCGACGAGAGAGACACCATTCTGCGCCTGATGAACTACTATGAGGCACCATACATGGCTGTGCTAATTCGTTGCTACGAACTGGGATTGCTCGATGGACATAACGTTTCTCAAGGATTGCTTAGTGTGGATCAAGACAGCATCAGAGAGAGATTTCGGGAATTATGGCTAGATGTCGGCATTTTGGATGCCACCAAGAGGGATGACTTTGTCCATGTGGAGGATGTGGTTACGCGCATAGGTCAGGAGGGCATAGGGGGCGATTACCTGAATGAGCGCACGTTAAAGAGGGTGCTGCATAACATGCGAGAGCTATACTCTGACATTAAGGGGGAGTAGTAGTGGTCACTGGTTATACAGACGTTCCTTACAACATGGGGGAGATTGCCCAGTATGTTGTCACAGATGAGGACAGGATAGTCTCGGAGATTATTGGGGCAGCCAGGTGCTACTTCTATGATACCTGCTCCCTTCGTAGGCACGCCTGCCTAGACAGCAGCGCCGAGTATATCCTCAGATATATCAAGGGACAACGGGCTATTGTTGTAATTACCAGATGCATCTTGATGGAATTGGCATCCCACAGCGGAGTGCTAAATCCAGAATACATAGACTATATAAGGCGCATCAGCGACTACGGAATAACCGTTTTGGTGGTCTATGAGGAGAGCTTTTTTTCAGTCATGGAGGTGTGCTTTGGTACCAATGCCACCATTAACGAATATTTGTGTTGGGCTGTCAGGACAACAGTAGGGCCGGTTAGTTCCATCAAGGACATGCTAAAGGACAATCCCTGTGTGAACAAGGAGGTTGTCTGTGGCAAGGGCTTAGACAGCTCAGGTGTGTACAGCCGGTTTTTTCAGGCTGCTAGAGGCGTAAAGGAATCCGGAGACAACCTGGGGGAGGACCTATTGGCCATATGCCTGCAGGTATTGTCCCACATCCCGGGAGAACCAGACTGGAAGTTTTGCATGATCACCGATGACAAGGGGGCAGCAGCCAAAATGGACCGGATTTTCAAGAAGGTAAAACATGCTCATCGGGGGAGGCGGATTGGAGTATTCAGCACTCCAAGGCTGGCGCAAACCCTGTATAGGGAGGGTGTTTTACATGACCGGGAGAGCCTGTGTGCAATCCTTGGAGCAGGCACCAACGGCAACCTATCGGTACTTGGTGTGCAGCAGTATGATATTGACAGCGCTGAGATCACACTTACCAAGGATAAATTGGCCGATCTGATAATGCAACCTGACGGGATTGCGATAATCTTCTGAGGGGAATGATTTATCAGTACAAAATATCCGCTCAAAAATACCAACTGCAGGAGTTTTGTATTAACTGTACAGTTATAAGAGAATAATAAATACCAGATGTTGGGTGGCATCTGATGGTGCTTGGAGCACAGTGGTACGATATTGAAGCATTGAAGTTCACAACACCCTTAATTTTTTAATAAAGAGATAAAATCTACACCCAATTGAGAAAAAAACTCAATTGGGTGTAGATAAATTTAGAAATATGCGTATAATATATGGTGTAAAGGCAAAATAAGGAGAAATTGCATTATGCTACTTCAATTTAACTTTAAGAACTTTAAATCATTTAGAGATGATACGACCTTGGATCTATCAGCCACTAAAATATCCGAATTCGATAACCATGTAATTTCTATAGCAAATGAAAGGGTATTGCCGGTCGCTGCTATTTTTGGCGCAAATGCGAGTGGCAAGTCCAATGTGCAAGAGGCTTTTAGATACATGTCTATGTATGTAATCAATTCTTTGGACTATGGAGATGAATCGGATTCCAAGAAAAAGAAATCTAAGTTCTATAGGCCTACGCCGTTTTTGTTTGACGTTGACAGCAAAAACGCTGCGTCTTCATTTGAAGTTTACTTTGTTGATTCAGAGGAGAAGGGAGCAAAAACATATAATTATGGATTTTCCATCGGCAGTACGGGCGTGTGTGAAGAATGGTTAAATTGTAAGAGCAAGTCTGCACGGGGGAATTATAAGAGGATTTTCTATAGACGAGGTAACGAATATGACTTTTCTGGTCTGCCAACAAAGAGCCAGGAAAACCTTAGAATTGCATTAGAAAGGGAAACTCTAATAGTGTCTCTGGGTGCAAAGCTTAAGATTGCAAAACTTAAATTTATTAGAGATTGGTTTGTAAATAACGATTTTGCTGATTTCGGAAGACCTATTGAGAACTTTTTCTTATCACAGCTCATACCTGATGGATTTGCCGATGATGAAAAGGTTCGCCAAAAGGTAGTCGACTATTTTGCAACATTTGATTCCTCAATAATTGGATTCAATGTGGAAGTTCTAAAGTTGAATAACGATGGAGAAGATGAGAGAATAAAAATAGATGCTATCCATAAGATGATAGACTCTGAACAAACAACGTCTATACCGCTGCAGCATGAGTCGGCAGGTACACTCAAGATGTTTGCCATGTATCCTATGTTAGAAGATGTTCTTTCGTCTGGTGGGGTATTGTTTATCGACGAATTAAACGCAAGACTTCACCCATTGTTGGTGCGGACATTTATCATTACCTTCCTTAATCCTGAAATTAATACAAAACACGCTCAACTTATATTTACTTCCCATGATTTATGGCAGCTGAATGGAAATGTCCTAAGAAGAGATGAGATTTGGTTTACAGAAAAGGATTTTGATGGTGTTTCAATTTTGTATTCGTTGGCTGACTTCGTGGATGAAGACGGTGTAAAGATTCGCAAAGATGAAAATTATGAAAAGAATTATCTATTAGGAAAGTATGGCGCAATTCCGTCCTTAAGAAATTTGGATATGTTTAAGGAGGAATGATGTATGCCACGACACGAAAGAAACGGAAAAAGAAAATACCGGGAACATTTGTCTAATCGGAGAATTCCCAAACTTGGTTATTATTTTATTGTTACGGACACCAAGGAAACTGAACAAAACTATATAAATGGATTGAGGGATTCCATGCCGAAGGAGCTACAAGGCAAGTTGGTTATTAGGATTGTTAAAACAAAAACTAAAAATCTTGTGGAAGAGGCTATTAACCTTGCTTCACTGAATCCTCAATACGGTGAACCTTGGATTATCTTTGACAGAGATCAAGTACAGGATTTTGACGAAATTATAAGTCAGGCAAAGCGCAACGGTATAAAAGTAGGATGGTCTAATCCGTGCATCGAAGCATGGTTCTCTGCTTATTTTGGCAGTATGCCTACATATCAGGATTCTGTATCGTGTTGTGCGGGATTTGGCAGAACTTTCGAGCAGATTTCAGGACAGAGGTATGTCAAATCAGACCGAGAAATATACGGTAAACTAAATCGTTTTGGTGATGAAATGGCAGCTATTGAACTTGCTCAAAGAAAATATGAAGAGCATAAGGCTAATCGTAAGGACAAGCCCACAAAGATGTGCCCCTGCACAACGGTTCATCAGCTAGTTGGCGAAATAAAGTCTAAGATTTCATAGGATAAATCAACAACCCAAACAAAAAAGCGTGACCTCGCGGTCACGCTTTCGTTATATCTCTTACTCTATGTCGTATTAGTACAGGCTGGCCATAATATTGTCTGTAAAGGTGCCTGTTGCGACGCACACTGTCAGGCTAATTTCGTTCTTGGCCAGGAGGGCATTTACGGCATCTGCATCCC
>JAFVXO010000082.1 GCA_017501105.1 Clostridia bacterium
ACAACAGGAAACGAAAAGGGCGACAAGAACGATCTGCTTCTGCCTATCGTCATTGGCGCAGGTGCAGTGGTTCTCATTGCTGTAGTTGTTGTTATTGTACTTAACACCGGCAAGAAGAAGGACTAATTCCTATCTGAAAACTGATTGATTCAATCGATAAGAGGCCTGGGGTATCTGGTATATCCCAGGCTTTTTGTGTACAAACACATTAATGTTGTCGTGAGTCCAATTAACATGATGGTTTTTGACGGTATCTTTATATACTGATTTTCGGTGCTTGATTTTTGGCAAACAGGCTCATAAAATATAAGGAAAATTTGCCATTTGGAGGCATCATACTGTGATTAACATCAGAACATATAACAAGATTTCCAAGGCCATCTACGACAGAATGGAGGCTGGCAAATACGCAGTTTCCGATTCTGTGGCCGACTATGACGGCATTATCGTGCGTAGTGCCAAGCTCCACGACGAGACATTCTCTCCTGACCTCAAGGCTATTGCCAGAGCAGGTGCAGGTACTAACAACATTCCTGTAGACAGATGCTCTGAGAACGGTATTGTAGTATTCAATACCCCTGGTGCAAATGCCAACGCAGTTAAGGAACTGGTAGTTGCCTCCCTGCTTATGTCCCGCAGAAACCTTATTGACGCAGTCGAGTGGACCAAGACTCTGTCCGGACAGGGTGATCAGGTTCCTGCCTTGGTAGAGAAGGGCAAGGGCCAGTTCGTAGGTAACGAGATTAAGGGCAAAAAGTTGGGCGTTATCGGCCTGGGTGCAATTGGCGCTATGGTTGCCAATGCCGCAGTTGATCTGGGCATGGAGGTCTATGGATATGATCCCTACCTGTCCATTAAGGCTGCATGGAGCATTTCCCGCAAGGTTCACAACGCTACACTCAAGCAGGTATACTCAGAGTGCGACTTTATTACATATCACATTCCGCTGGTTGATTCTACCAGAGGCACTATCGACACAGCTGCTATTTCTCAGATGAAGGACGGCGTGGTTATTCTGAACTTCTCCAGAGCGGAGTTGGCAGACAACCAGGCAGTCAGAGACGCATTGGCCAGTGGCAAGATGTCCAAGTACTTTGTGGACTTCCCTACAGACGACATGCTGGGCGTACCCAACTGCATCTGCAGTCCTCACCTTGCTTCCGGTACAGATGAGGCAGAGGAGAATTGCGCAATCATGGCATCCGCACAGCTCTGCGACTATTTGGAGAGCGGATCTATTCACAATTCCGTCAACTTTCCTGAGATGGAGGCAACAAATGCAGCCAAGAATAAGGTGTGCGTGCTGCATAGAAACGAGCCTTCAGTTATTACAAATGTTGCAAACATTTTCAGTAGCGACAACATCAACATCGAGGACTTGGCATCTTCCTCAAAGGGCAAGTATTCCTACATGATTCTCCAGACAAATTCCGACGTGGAGGACAGTCTGGCTGATGAACTGTCTAAGCTCCCCAACGTCCTCAAGGTTAGAATTATCAGAGGCTAATAAGTTAAATCACATTATTGTACATGAACCGAATCAGCAGAAAGACACCCAAAAATGGAGTGTCTTTTTGTTTAGGACAGGCCTCACTTTACTAAAAAAACGTTCCATGCTATAATCCGTGGATGTATATATAAACAAAAGGAGTTGGTTTTTTTAATGGACGTTGACGAATGGTTGCGATTATGCCTGTTCGCCGTATTAGTGATCTTTTCAGGGGTTTTCTCAGCAACAGAGACTTCTTTTGCATCGGTCAATAAGTTCCGCATAATGTCCTTGGCAGACAAGGGCGACCGTAGGGCCACCAGTACCCTCAAATTACTGGACAAATATGATGAGCTGGTTTCAGCTCTGCTCATAGGAAACAATATTGTTAACATTGCCTGCTCAGCCATTGCTACAGCATTTGCTGCCCATATGTTTGCAGGTTCTGCTAACGATTCATACATAGCCATAACCACAGTGGTGGTTACATTTATAATATTTATTTTTGGGGAAACTTTACCCAAAACTTTCGCAAAAGCAAACAACGAGAAAATGGCTATTGGCACCACGAGATTCGTAGGTGCGCTTTGTGTTGTGTTTAAGCCCTTGATCAAGGTTATGACAGCCATTGGCAATCTGTTTGCCAAGACAGTCAAGATTAAGGAGGAGGCTACCGTTACCGAGGACGAACTCTTTGATATCATAGATGACATCAAGGAGGAGGGAACCATGGACGAGGAGAAGACGGACTTGGTTAAGTCTGCGCTGCTGTTTGATGACAAGACAGCAGGAGACATCCTCACAGCCAGAGTGGATATGATGGCTATCGACATGGACATGACACCTGAGGAGATGCTGACTTTTGTTAAGGAATGCAAGCATTCACGTATCCCTGTATTTCAGGACACGGAGGACAATATTATAGGCGTTTTACCTCTGCGCAAGTATCTCAGGAGATACATTTCCGGCGGCGATGTAACAGACATTACCGATATGTTGGATGCCCCATTCTTTACCCATAGCAGCACCAAGGCCGACGACCTGTTAAACCAGATGAACAGTGCCAAGACCCAGATTGCCATCGTTACAGACGAGTTTGGCGGCACCTTGGGGCTTGTTTCCACAGAGGACATTCTGGAGGAGTTGGTTGGCGATATCTGGGACGAGGATGACGAGGTTATCGAGTCTGTGGTGCAGCTGGATGACAACCAGTATAGAGTGCTAGGTGAGTGTCCGGTTGTGGACTTCTTCGACGAAATAGAGTATACCGACTTTGATCGGGATGAGTTGGGGTCCAAGACCATGGCAGCCCAGGCTCTGGAGACTCTCAATGCTATGCCCAGAGAGGGATTGATATTTAATTTTTACGACTTCCAGGGCACCATCACTACAGTTGAGCGCAACCGCATACTGGCAGTAGTAGTTAGTGGTCCTACGAGCACTGTACAGACAGACGAGGAGGCAGACAAATGACATACATTATAATTGCGCTGCTCATTATGCTGTCTGCATTCTTTTCCGGCACAGAAATTGCATTTACCTCTGCAAGCAAACTCCGCATGGAGAAGGCGGTTGAGGATGGCAAGCGAGGAGCAAAACTAGCACTTAAAATATACAACAAATACGATCGTGCACTTACGACAATTTTGCTTGGAAACAATCTGGTTAATGTAGCCGCATCTGCACTGGCCACCGTGGTATTCCTGCAGCTGGTAAACGACGAAAACCTGGCATCTGTGATTTCTACAGCTGTTATGACAGTGTTGGTATTGATCTTTGGCGAATCAATACCCAAGATGATTGCCAAGAAGATTCCTGCGGAAGTAGCCCAGTTTGCGGCCATTCCCATTAGGGTTCTTATGTTTATTACACTGCCCCTGGTATGGCCTGTTACTGCCCTGGCAGGTCGCATGGCCAAGATTGGCGGAGCTGAACAGCCCGAGGCAACAGTTACCGAGGATGAGTTGGCCTCCATTATAGAGACCGTTGAGGACGAGGGTGTCATCGACGAGGACCAGGGAGAACTGTTGCAGAATGCCTTGGAGTTTGACGACACTACAGCACAGGAGATCATGACTCCCCGAGTAGATATGGTGGCCATCGACTGTGAGGACAGCGTTGAGGAGATATTGGCAATCTGCGACGAGAGCAACTTTACCCGTATTCCTGTATATCAGGACAGCATCGACAATATTATCGGCATTTTGCATGTAAACCATTTTTATAAGGCAATTGCAGGTAATAAGGATATCGATATCAAGGAAATCCTGTTGGATACCTGCTATGTATATAAGACTATGACCCTGCCTGCTATTATGTCTGCCCTGAAGCGCGGGAAGATTCACATGGCAATTGTCACTGACGACTTTGGCGGCACCATGGGAGTTGTTACCATGGAGGACGTTTTGGAGGAACTGGTCGGGGAGATTTGGGACGAAACCGACGAGGTAGAGACCGATTTCACAAATCTGTCTCAGGACACTTTCGATGTAAGTGGCGATATGAATATCGACGATTTCGTGGAAATTATGGAACTGACAGAGTTAGATATGGACTCGGATTCTACCACTGTTGGTGGTTGGGTTCTGGAGATGTTCAACGGCTTCCCGGAGAAGGGGGACTCCTTTGAGTTCAACGGCTTGACAGTTACTGTTGAGGAGATCGACAACAGGCGAATCGAGCGTATCCGCGTGAAAAAGGCAGAGGTACAGGAGGAGAAATAACCTCACCATAGAGAGCAAATATGCCGGCGTCCCCAGGGCGTCGGCTTTTCATTTTACGAATGGGTATTTTACTGGTAAAATAAATCAAACATAAATCGCTTTTAATGCAGATTTAATGACACTTTTGTTGAATATTTACCGAGACAAAGTTAATAAAACAGGGAGATGCCATGAGAATCTTAATTGCCGAGGATGAGAGAGATCTGAACGAAATAATGCGCAAAAAGCTGTCCTCGGACGGGTATGTTGTGGACTGTGTTTATGACGGCCAGGAGGCCCTGGACTATATCGAATCTGCAGAATACGACGCTATTATTTTGGACATTATGATGCCTCGCAAGAGTGGCTTGGAGGTCCTGTCTACTCTAAGAGGTAGCGGCAACAACACTCCGGTATTGTTGCTGACGGCTCTGGATGCCGTGGCCGACAAGGTTAAGGGACTGGATGCAGGTGCCAATGACTATTTGGTTAAGCCCTTTTCTTTCGAAGAAATATACGCAAGACTCCGTGTTATGACCCGTAAGGTGGATGGGGTTCTCAACAACATATACACTATTGCAGATGTCCATGGACATTGCCACACACACGGTCAAGAGGGGTGACGACGTTATACACCTGTCTACCAAGGAATTTGCCCTGCTGGAGTATCTGATTCGCAACAAAAACAGAGTTGTCAGCCACGAGATGATCGAGAACAACCTGTGGAATTTCGATTACGATGGAGGTTCCAACGCCACCAGCGTATATATCCGCTATCTGCGCAGGAAGATTGACGACAATTACGAGCCCAAGCTGATCCACACGGTACGCGGCATGGGATACATCCTGAAGGTAGAGTAGTATGTCAGTTAAGTTAAAAATCACACTGTGGTATACATCACTGATGGTTATCGTTGTTGGATTGGTACTGCTCTTTATGTCGGCACTGTCCGGAAGCGTGGCAGAGGACAACATGACCACCCGTCTGGAGAACTTTACCGAGCAAAACTCCAATGAGGTAGAGTACAGCATACGGTATATAAGCAAGACAGGAGAGATTCTGCAGGATCTGGAGCTGGACGACTTTGTTGAGCAGCGCTCCGACATGACTGCATATATCTACAATTCCAGAGGAGAGCTGCTTCACGGAGACGAGGAGGTATATTTTACCGACCTGGAGTTTGTTGACGGGGAGATACGCACCAAATACATCGATGGCGAGAAGTACATGGTCTACGATATTAAGTCTGTTTCAAACCCTAGGCTTCCCAATGTGTATGTATGGGTAAGAGGCGTTTGTAAGGTGGACCCGGAGCTCTATTCGGGGACAGTGGGCAGCGTTGTTGAAACAGCCACAAGAATCCTGCCCTTTGTAGTTGTTGTCGCGGCTATTTGCGGATATTTTATTTCTGTGTTGTTACTTAGCCCGGTTAAGAAGATAACTAACGCCGCAGAGGCAATCAGCGACGGGGATGACCTGAGCAGGCGTATCAATATCAACAAGGGGCGAGACGAGGTTCATCGTCTGGCCAATACCTTTGACAAGATGATCGGACGACTGGAAAATTCCTTTGAGGCAGAACGAGCATTTACGTCTGACGCCTCCCACGAGCTCAGAACTCCCACCGGCGTTATCCTGGCTCAATGTGAGTATTCTCTCGAACAGGAACAGTCACCGGAGGAGTATAGGGAGGCTATTGGGTTGATCCGTCGACAGGCCAAGAAGATGTCATCACTTATATCTCAGCTATTGGCATTCACCAGATTGGAAATGCACACTGAGAAGATAAACATGGAACTGTTTAACGTAGGAGAGCTCCTGTCAGATGCCTGTATGGACATGCAGTCTGTGGCGGAAAAGGGGATAACTCTGGATTGCAGTGGGGGCGATGATATTGTGATGAGAGGTGATCAGGTGCTCGTGTGCAGGATTATCACAAACCTCATATCCAATGCATACAAATACGGCGTGGAAAATGGACACATCTGGGTCAATGCCACAGAGGACGACAAATATGTGTATGTATCAGTCAAGGATGACGGCATCGGCATCAGTCCCGAGGAACAGACTAAGATATTCGGACGATTCTACAGAGCTGACAAGTCCCGCAGCCAAGTGGGTGGATACGGATTGGGTCTTGCTCTGGCACGGCAGGCAGCTCAGCTCCACAGTGGAGATATAACCGTAACCAGCGAACTGGGAAAGGGGTCTGAATTTATAGTTAAGCTTAAAAAGTGATGTGATAT
>JAFVXO010000013.1 GCA_017501105.1 Clostridia bacterium
GTTTTACAGTGGAAGGTGCCGGTACATCTGTAATCTGCATCAAGGGTGGACGCCACAGCGAAGTGGACTATGCCGAATATAATATAGAGGCAGATCGCATTGTGGCAGGGACCTATTTGACTGCTATTGCTGCAACCGGAGGTCGTGGAACAGTGACAGGTGTGTCTCCAGACAAGTTGTCGTCGATTACTGATATACTGGAGCGCACAGGCTGTACCGTTGAGACGGAGGGGAATTCCATTTCAGTATTTACCCATGGTCGTCTCAAAAGGGTGCGAAACATAACCAGCGGACCATACCCCGGATTCCCTACGGATATGCAGCCTCAGGTTATGGCCATGTTAGCCTCTGCAGACGGCACGTCCGTTATCAGGGAAACGGTCTTCGAAAACAGATTCCGTCACGTGGATGAGTTGAATCGCATGGGAGCAGACATATTGGTACGAGGTGACACGGCCATTGTAAATGGTGTTCCGTTGCTCAGAGGAGCAAGCGTCCGGGCTACAGACCTGCGCAGCGGGGCAGCGTTAGTAATAGCTGGATTGACGGCGGACACACAGACAAGAGTCTGTGACAACGGGTGCATAGACAGAGGCTATACGGATATATGTGGAGATTTAAGGGCTCTGGGAGCAAATATATACAGGCTTGATGATGAAGACGAAATGGAAACTCAGCATTAAGAATATTGTTGTTTTGTCAGTGGCGGCAGCCGTTCTGCTGTCCCTGACGCTGTTCCTTGCCCTCTACAAGGTGAACAATGTCAATGTTTCCATTGCCACTGGGTATGGTTATATTACGGCAGAGCAGGTGAGAGCCACTGTGGATATTGAAGCAGGCGACAGAATGGTGTCGGTGGCCTCCAGATTTAAGTCTTTGTGGTTCTTCCTGGATACCAAGAGTATAGAGGAGTTGTGTCTGAACAGCTATATTTATGCAGATAGCATTTCCTGCTCCTTTGACCATAGAGATCTCAACATAACTGTGTACGAGTGCAAGCCACTGTTTTTTGCGTCCTGTGGCAACAGCCTGTTGCTCTGCGACACTAAGGGAAAGGTGCTGGCCGGAGAATACTCGTCAGAGGCGGACTATCCCGTGTACACCCGGAATTTTGACAGCTTTGCTCTGGGGGACAAGCTGGACATATCCGAAGACGAACTCAGGTACATCAACCGATTGTATTCTGCAATGGAAAATGCAGACCCAGGAATGCCTGTACTTGGCAGGATCGAACGGTTTTCTTTCCAGAATACGGGGGATATTATTCTGATGACAGGAGACGGCATTACCATTAATTTGGGAACAATCGACAACATAGAGGAAAACATGTTCACACTGAGGAAAATTCTGTTAGAATATCTGTGTGACGGACAAGAAGGATATTTGGATTTTAACGCCGGATCCAATCCGGTTTTTACGGAATATAAGTGATTTGGAGATGCAATGAGGGGATTTATTGGAGCAATTGATATCAGGTCATCCCATGTAAGTGCTGTTGTAGCCAGGGTTAATTCTGACGACAAATTGGAGATTTTGGGCAAGGCAAACCGCATGTTCCCAGTAGATGGCAAGAACCTCTACGAGAACGACGAGCGTTTGGCCGCTGCTATTTCAGATACATTTTATGAGGCCAAGGATGAGGCTCAGGTGGAGATGACTGATGCCTACATTTCATTTACCACAGAGAAGTCCGGCTTGATGGAAGTCAAGGCTCGCAGAGATTTCGCCACAGGACAGAGAGTAATGGAACAGACCGATGCCATATCCATAGTTTCCTCGGGTTATGACTATCCTGTGCCTGAAAACATCTGCGTAACGGATGTGGTTCCTCGCAAGTTTGCATACGACGATGGAGAGGATACCATTTTTCCTTGGGGCAAGAGGACGTCTTTCATTCAGGCAAACATCGGCCTGCAGGTTGTGGATCGGGGTTTTCTGAACAAGCTCAAGAGTATAGTGTCCATGACTCAGATCAGGGCGGTGGGATACTCCTTGTCCGGTGTGGCCACAGGCTATGCTGTACTTACCACAGAGGAAAAACAGGATGGAGCAATTGTCATAAATATCGGCGCAGCACATACTGACGTCTGCGTATTTTTTGACGGAACACCGGTGTTTTGCTCTACAATTCCCATGGGTAGCGACGACTGTACCAAGGACATTTCCTCAAAACTGAATGTAACCTACGAGGCGGCAGACTCTCTGCGCAGGATGTACGGATTGGCATCCGTTTCCCTGATCGAAGATGATCACATGGTACCAATTTCCGCAGAGAGGGATTGCATGCTGTCGGATATTGTTCGCATCATAGAGAGCAGATACACCAGAATATTTGAGATATCCGATACCTTGATCGCCAGAGAGGATTTTGGACGCAGCGAACCTGACGCTGTAGTAATTACAGGACTTGGAGCATCGACCACAGAGGGACTGCCAGTGTTGTGTGATTCCGTTATGGGAAAGCAGAGCCGCAACGGCCGCATTCTTGCCAGTTTTGGAGGTAGAGTAGAGAATGTAGGCGCGGTAGGCCTGGCAGAATACACATTCGAAAATATGGAGTACGGCAAGCAAACGCTTTTTGCAGACTTTATTGCCAGAGACGAGGAACCTCGGGACGAGAAGAAGAAATTTTTCTTCGGCTTGTTCCAGAGAAAAAGCCGTTGAAATAAGAGACTTATTAATATATAATGATGTGGTTAAAAGACTATAATTTCGGAGGAATTAGTTATGGCTGATTTGGAACTGGACTTCAAAACCTCTCTTGCCAATATTAAGGTTGTTGGCTGCGGCGGCGCAGGTAACAACGCAATCAACAGAATGATTGATGCCGGAGTAGACGGCGTCGAGTTTATTGTAGTTAATACAGATAGACAAGCCCTTACCATTTCTCGTTGCGAGAGCAAGCTGCAGATTGGTGAGAAGCTCACAAGAGGTCTCGGTGCAGGCGGCAATCCTGAGATCGGACGCAAGTCAGCAGAGGAATCCAAGGACGATATTAAGAAGAAGCTGGAGGGCGCAGACCTTGTGTTCGTTACAGCCGGTATGGGTGGTGGCACAGGTACAGGCTCTGCTCCTGTAGTAGCCAGCATTGCCAGGGAGATGGGTATTCTGACAGTTGCTGTAGTTACCAGACCCTTCTCATTTGAGGGCAAGCCCAGGATGCGTTCTGCAGAAGAGGGCATTCGCGAGCTGAGAGACAGCGTTGATTCATTAGTTGTTATCCCCAATGACAAGCTCCTCCAGATTGCAGACAAGAAGATGTCCATGCTCAAGGCTTTCAATATTGCAGATGATGTTTTGAGACAGGGTATTCAGGGCATTTCCGATTTGATTACTAAGCCCGGTGTTATTATTCTGGACTTTGCAGATGTTAAGACTATCATGAGCAACTCTGGACTTGCTCACATGGGTATCGGTACTGGCTCCGGAGACAACAAGGCAGCAGATGCAGCAGCTATGGCCGTATCCAGCCCTCTGTTGGAGACATCTATCGATGGTGCTACCAGAGTGCTTGTTAACGTTACAAGCGGCCCCGACATGTCCCTGTTTGACTTCTACTCCGCATCCGAGGCAATCAGGAGCTTGGCCCACCCTGATGCAGAGATTATCATCGGTACTGCTATTGATGAAACTCTCGGAGACGATATCGTTGTTACTGTTATCGCAACAGGTATCGACCAGTCTTCCGTAGGAGGCGCTGCCCACAGAGAGGAGCCCGTAGTTCCCAGAACTGCCCCCAAGGCTACTGAGGAACAAGCAACGGAGGATAGATACACCAGACCTGCAGCTAAGCCTGCATCCACTGATGATGGTCCGGATATCCCATATTTCCTTAACAACATACGCAGATAACACAACAAAAAGTACACAGCGGCGTTTTGTTTACGCCGCTTTTTTTATTACTATAGGAGGGATTATGTCTACACCCCATAACAGTGCCAACAAGGGCGATATAGCTAAGGTGGTTTTGATGCCTGGAGATCCCCTCAGAGCACAATACATTGCTGAAAATTTCCTGGACAACCCGGTTTGTTTCAACAAGGTCAGAGGTATGCTTGGATTTACCGGAACCTATAAGGGCAAGAGAATTTCGGTTATGGGTCACGGTATGGGCAATGCTTCTATAGGTATCTATTCCTATGAACTGTTTCATTTTTATGATGTGGATTGCATTATGAGGGTTGGATCCGCAGGAGCTCTTCACGATGACCTTAAGCTTCGCAGTATTGTGTTGGCTCAGGGTGCTTGCACAGATTCTAACTATGCGGATCAGTATGATTTGCCTGGGACATTCTGTCCGATTGCTGATTTCGGAATGCTGCGTACTGCTGCGGAGACTGCAGAGGAGATGAATATGCCGTATATGGTAGGCAACGTATCTGCCTCTGATCACTTTTATTCGGCATACGAAGGTGGAGCAGACAAGTGGAGGGCTATGGGAGTTCTGGCCCTGGAAATGGAGTCTGCTGCCCTCTACATGAACGCAGCAGAGGCACACAAGAGGGCTCTGGCAATTCTGTCCATCTCGGACCACATCTACACAGGTGAGGCGTTGTCTCCCGAGGAGAGACAAACAGGCTTTAACAATATGATTACCCTAGCTCTTGAGACCGCTATCAAACTAATTTGAGGAAAGCCATGTCCAAAATTATTCAATTTACTGACGTCACATTAAGAGACGGAGAGCAGACTCCGGGAGTTAGCTTTAGCGTCAGAGAAAAGACAACCATCGCATCCATGCTTGAAAAGCTTGGAGTCAACTGTATTGAGGCCGGTTTTGCCTCCTCTTCTGCAGGAGATATGGAGGCAATAGACAGGATTGCACGTCAATCCCGTTCAAATACTACAGTTTGTTCTCTTGCCAGATGTAAGGTGGAGGATATCGATGCCGCGGCCAAGGCACTGACCAATGCGTCTAAACCCAAGATCCACATTATTATTGGATGTTCTGATATTCACCTCAAGTACAAATTTGGCTTTACCCCAGAGCAACTGCTCAGTCGCATTAAGGTAATGATCAGATATGCAGCAGATACCGGCATGCAGATTCAGTTCTCTGCCGAGGATGCTACCAGAGCCGACAGGGAATTCCTGCGCTCCGTTTATTTAACCGCTCTGGATTCAGGGGCAAATATTATCAATATCACAGATACAGTGGGTTACAGTCTGCCTGATGAGTTTGAGTCGTTGGTGCGCAGTGCCAGAGGCTGGGTAGGAGATGACGTTTTGCTGAGTGTTCATTGTCACAACGACCTTGGCCTGGCAACAGCTAATTCTTTGGCTGGCATCAAGGGCGGCGCAGATATGGTGGAATGTACCCTTAATGCAATGGGAGAGAGGGCAGGTAATGCCTCCTTGGAGGAGGTCGCAGTGGCACTGCGAGTCAGGGCAGACCTGATGGATTTCCGTGATACAATTAAAGCCAAGCATATTTACCCAGTATGCAAGGCGGTTGCCACATATTCCGGACTCTCTGTAGGACACAACAAACCAATAGTGGGCGACAATTGTTTCACCCATCAGTCTGGTATACATCAGAATAGCGTTCTCAAAAATCCATCCACCTATGAGCTGTTTAATCCTAACCTGATTGGCAGAGTTTCCAACGAACTCATGCTGAGCAGGCTTTCCGGTCGCCACGGCTTTGAGGAGAGACTCAAGGAACTGGGTTATGAGCTCAGTCGCGATGAATTGGACGATGCATTTGCCAGGTTTATGCAGTTGGCTGAGTTCCGCAAAACCGTTTCCGACAAGGAAATATCTGCCTTGGCCCAATCTTATACATCCAAGGTAACACATCATACATATACCCTTAAGAATTACCAGTCTATTTCTGGCAGCAATGCAATTACCACAGCCACAGTCAATATTGGAATGGCAGGTGGAGATGTGCTTAAGGCAGCTGCCGGAGATGGTCCTGTTGATGCTGTTTTTCGTGCTATTGAGGAAGCAACTGGGATTTCATTTAAGATGGTTTCTCTGGACGTAAAGGCTGTTGACGAGGGCAAGGATTCCCTCTGCGAGGTTCGCCTTATTATGGAGAAGGATGGCAGGAGATTTATTGGTCGTGGTATCAACACCGATATGATTGCCGCATCAGCTTTTGCGTATATGAATGCGCTCAATAGGGCAGTACTTGTATTGAATAGTTTCAAGGAGGACGACAATGAGGAAGATTAGCACCATATTGTGCCTGTTGTTGGCCGTAGCTATGTGCCTCTCGGGGTGCGATAATCAGGAGACAACCGACACTGTGGACAGCACATCGGATTATGTGTTTAACACAAGTGTAGAATCCTTTGAAGACATGACATTGACCTTCGGAGCATGGTGGAATATAGCCTGGCCGGAGGAGCCTCGTAACGACGCGGAGGCTCCGGTGGTTAACGCCCTGAACGCACTTTGCAGCACCAAAAATCTGAACATTGACTATGTAAAGATCGATTACAAAGACTACTACAGCACCATCATTAACTCCATTGAAAATGGCGATCCTGTGGCAGACCTGTTCTGGATAGAGTCGGATTATCTGCAGTACTTTTTGGACAGAGAGCTGCTGATTCCATACAGCTATTCCACCGAGTTGGATTTGACAGAGAACAAGTGGGATGAGTTCTGCACCATGAATTCTATCCAGTATGGATACGTCTACGGCGTGTACTGGGGCAAGTCCGTTCCGGGATATGTGCTCTATTGCAATTCCGAGTATGTGGATATGGATGTCGTAGAAAATGCAATTTCTGCAGGAACCTGGAACTGGGATACGCTGGTTAATATGGTTGTTTCAATGGGTGAGGTAGGAGCCAAGGGCTTTGGAGGCGATTTCCTGGATGCGGTTTTGGCCACTAATAATGCTGACATCACCGATATTATCAAGGCAAATGATCATGCAGAGAAAATGTTGGAATACATCCGTCGCATGGCTGCTGCTGATGCAATTTACGATGATCCCAATTTGTTTTTTGATGGAGAGGCTGCATTTTACGTGGGCAAGGCTTCAGAGACATGGGAACTTGATTCCAAGTATCAGATGGTTACACTGCCTATGGGCCCTGATGCCACCGATTATATTTCCATGACTACAGACTATATGGTGTTGGTAATGGCGAAGAACTCTAAGCCTTATTCAAACATAGAGACAGCCCTTAACCTATATACTGATATCATGTGGGAGTACAGTGCCGACACATATACGTCGTCACAGCATAAGGATATAACAGAGTTTTTCTCGGCAGCGGGCACTAAGGTGCACAGGCAAAAAGTTACAGGTTACGAACAGGCAATTAACCCATTTATGAGCGTTTTGCTTGAAGGGGAGACCTCCGCTGCAGATCTGTTAACTATGTTTAGATTGGAGTTCTCCAAATATCCCGTACCCGACAATACCACAGATCCGAGTCAGGAAATAACAGGAGGAGTAGGATAGGTAAATCCGGTGCGGTTGACCTGAAAAAATCCTTTTGATAAAATATTTTAGTTGGCTTTGTGCCACTGATTTGTATTAATTCTGCTACATGCGCAGTTAGGAGAATATATGAGAGTATACAATACACTTTCCAGACAAAAGGAAGACTTAAAGCCCATCGACGGCAACAGCGTTCGCATGTATTCCTGCGGACCTACCGTTTACGGCTATGCACATATTGGAAACATGCGCACATACATATTTATGGATTTGTTGCGCAGGGCCCTCAAGAGCAACGGCTATGACCTTACCGGTGTTATGAACATCACCGACGTTGGACATTTGACATCAGACGGAGATGCAGGCGAGGACAAGATGGAGAAGGGGGCACGCCGCGAGGGCAAGACTCCCTGGGAGATTGCCGCCTTCTATACAGAGGCATTTATGGCCGATTGCGCCAGACTGCACATTGACATGCCTGAAATTACTCCCAAAGCTACAGACAACATTCAGGAAATGATTGACTTTGTCAGCGAACTGGTGGAACTGGGCTATGGATACGAGACTTCTGACGGCATTTACTATGATATTTCCAAGTTCCCCAACTATGGCAAGTTGTCCGGTATTAATCTGGAGGACCAGCAGGCCGGAGCCAGAGTGGACGTAAACGTGGAGAAGAGAAACCCCGCAGATTTTGCCCTGTGGAAGAAGGCTCCCAAGGAACACATTATGCAGTGGCCCAGCCCATGGGGAATGGGTTATCCCGGATGGCACATTGAGTGTTCTGTCATGTCCCGCAAGTATCTGGGAGAGTATTTTGACATTCATACAGGCGGTGTCGACCATATTCCGATTCACCACGAGAACGAAATCGCTCAGTCCGAGGCTATTAACCACGGCAAGCCGGCTGTTAAGTACTGGATGCACAGCGAGTTCATGATGGTCAACAACGGCAAGATGTCCAAGAGTTTGGGCAATGTCTGGACTGTTTCCGATCTGGAGAAGATGGGGATTCCTCCCATGGCCTTCCGCTATTTCTGTCTTAACGCACACTATAGGAATAAGCTCAACTACACTGAGGACTCAATTAAGGCCGCAGTTATTTCCTGTGCAAGGTTCTACGAGGGCGCGTTTGCTCACAAGGGTCAGACAGGTGAAGTTGCAGACCAATTGGTCGAGACTGCTGTCAGGGAATTCTTTGATGCAGTAAATGACGACCTTAATGTACCTAAGGCATTGGGCATTGCATGGAATTTGATTAAGAGCGAGTCCAAGTCCGACGCCATTTGGCAGGCATTGATCAAGATGGACACTATTCTTGGTCTGGATATTGCTAACTATCAGCCTGCGGCCAAGGAGGAGCTTGATGTTCCGGCCGAGGTGTCAGAACTGCTGGCAAAGAGAGCTGCCGCCAGACAGGCTAAGGATTGGGCGCTGTCTGATCAGATCAGAAATACATTGGGCGATATGGGATATGTGGTTAAGGATTCCGCAGAGGGACAGAAGCTGGAGAGAAAATGACATCGGGTTTCAGGAGTCGTTTATATACAGTATCTGAGTTAATCAATATGCCTACCTCCTTTTTGGCATATATAGGGGACACGGTTTTCGAGCTACATACCAGGACCAATACTATTTCTTTGGGCGTTGGCAGCATTCAGGAGGTTCACTGTGCCACTGTTTCCAGGGTGAGAGCAGGAGCCCAGGCGGCTGCAATGCGAGGCATGACAGAGCTCCTGACACTTGAGGAGCAGGACCTGGTCAGACGTGCTCGCAATGCACACCAGGGCACAGTAGCCAAGCACGCATCCATGGCAGAGTATAGGTTGGCCACATCCTTTGAGTGTCTGCTGGGCTTTCTTTATCTCAAGGGTGACGACGACAGACTGGCGCAACTGATGGCCAAAGCAGATGAAATTATCGGGCAGATCCCGGCGAGGAGCGTAAATGGATAGAAAGTACAATCAGGGAAAGGCCAAGGGCGGCTTTTCCAAGTCACATAACACAAGTTCATACAGACCCGGCAGGGCAACAGGACGGGATTCGTCTCCCAAGGGCGGATACAAGTCTCAGCCCAAGGCCCACTCCGTATCCGGAGATAACAACTACAACAGAGACGATCTGATCGAGGGACGCAATCCATGTCTGGAGGCTCTGGAGGCAGGCCGCAGCATAAACAGAATTATGATTGCCAAGGGCACCCACGATTCTACCATTGCCAAGATAATGCATCTGGCCAAGGAGGCAAGGATTCCTCTTGCAGAGGTAGAACGCAGTGCCCTGGACAAGATTTCAGT
Source organism: Clostridia bacterium (assembly GCA_017501105.1). Taxonomy (GTDB): domain Bacteria; phylum Bacillota; class Clostridia; order RGIG7378; family RGIG7378; genus RGIG7378. The sequence continues at coordinate 9,703 of JAFVXO010000013.1, forward strand.
AGTAGGCTCACACCAGGGCGTAATAGCCCTAGCCTCTGCCAAGGAATACTGTACAGTAGATGATATTCTGACCCGTGCGGCAAATCTGGGACACGCACCTTTTATCGTGATTTTGGATGGTATCAACGATCCCAACAACTTTGGCGCCATTATCCGTTCTGCCGAATGTGCAGGAGTGGACGGCATTATCATCCCGGAGCGCAGATCAGTTCAGGTTACTCCCGTGGTAGCCAAGGTATCAGCCGGAGCTTGTGAGCACATGATGATTGCCAGAGTAGTAAACATTTCAGCCACCATCAGGGAACTTAAAGAAAAAGGTCTATGGATTGTGGGCACAGACGGTGGAGCCACCCAGATGTACAAGGATGTGGATTACAAGAGCCCCATCGCCCTGATTATTGGCAGTGAGGGAGAGGGTATGAGCAGAGTGGTCATGTCCAATTGCGACCATTTAGTTAAGATACCTCTCATGGGCAAGGTAAATTCTCTTAACGCTGCAACAGCGGCGGCAATCGTTATGTTTGAGGCTGTTTCCCAGAGGTGTGGCCTATAATGGTTAGCTATTCGGACAATATCCGGGATTTTCTCAAGTCTCTGGATGAAGCTGACCACCTTGGAAATGCAGGCAATATTTACTATCTGCAATTCCTTGCCGACGAAAACGATACATATTCCGCAGGCGAGGGAATCAATTTGCTGGCTACATGCGGAGGAATTACTGCAGTACTGAATTGTATGTCCCTTGAGACAAAACAGCCCTCCTTGGAAATATGGGTGTTTGGAGAGGATGCTGGGGCTGCAGAGGAGATCCTGAATGATTGCGCATGTAGATATGCCGGCGCTGAGTGTCATATCCATACAAACAACACCAAACTTACAGAACAATTTAAGGCTCGTGGAGCTAAGCTCTATGACCAGGTGGCCGAATACCTGGGTGTGGGGCTGGACTTTGATCTATCAGGAGATATCCACAAGCTCTCCTTAGATGAAATGAGCATCATTTCTAATCTGGTAGATGAGCAGACGGCTATGTACTGTGGCTCATTACCTTTGGACAACGACAATTGCACAGTGTACGGCAGGTTAATGGCCGGATCACCTATTACCATATGCACCATTGAGAAGAACGATTATGGCTATGGCTCTATTGTGGAGCCTGTTTGGGTCTATACCGCCAAAACACGCCGCCGCAGAGGGTGGGCGTTTAGGTGTATAAGCCACGCATTGTACGGAACTACAGAGAATTGCATTATCTTGTACCATACAGACGTGGACAACAGGGCTTCTATGGCCCTGGCTGAGTCCCTTGGCCTAAAACTAAATAATATTTGCTATACATTGGCGGTGAAATTATGAATGTAACAGACATTCCTTCAGATTTCATCGCCCTTTTGCGTAACAGCAAAACTGGAATTGTTTTGAAAAATAGTGTATTATTTTAAGGATGTGTTTCTGGCCTTTTACAGGCTTA
>JAFVXO010000083.1 GCA_017501105.1 Clostridia bacterium
AGTATCCTCCTTTAAATTTGTTCTAAGAACCATAAAGAGCTCCTTGCCTCTATACAGAGGATATGCGCTCTTAAATGTTTCCAATGTTATACTGGATAGAATACAGAGGAAATCCTCTATATAAATATTTTATATAACTACTATAACATATATTGCGCTTCTAATTCAAGAGTCAATATTATATTGTGGTCAAGTAAGTGGACACAATTTGTGAAATATCTCTCTGGAAACAGTGATTATGCCTGATTCCAGAAGAGCTCTTCTTTTTCGTTTTGGGCTTAACAATCCGAGTGAGCCATGTGGTTCTTAGAGTTGTAGAATTCCTCGCTGTATCCAAATACAGATTGCTGTAGTTTTTGTAAAGAGTGATGTGTTTTTCGGATGGTTTCCTCCCTTTTTGAAATACTTAAAGAAACTCTCGTAACAAGCATCATCGAAAAGATTTCCTTTTTAGAGAAGGAGTGTACAATATTTAGAGCATCCAATAACTGCCTAAAATCAGAGACTATATCTTTCTCCCGTTATGGATTTGTATAACCGAGAGATTATTTCCTATTCAATCTCTTTAAGTCCTAATTTGGAACAAATTCGAGAAATGCTAAATGGTTTGTTTGCCAGACTGCCTTCCGATGCGACACTATTGTTCCATTCGGATCAAAGTTGTCTGGCTAATGGGGGAGTTTAATTCTATCTACGTCCATTATCCTAAATATCTAGCTACAGATGCTAGATATGGTTCTTACAACAATTACCTTTACTACGAGGAAATAGGTATGAAAAAGTATATGAAGTTCCCAATGTTTAACAGAGAAATAAAGAACGAAAAGTATGCTAACGATCCATACAAAATTAACAACTTTAAACGTGATGAGGAAGGTTATCTGGTTTGTTCAAATAACAAGCGTTTTCTGCATAATTTTGATATACCAATCCGTGCAACAAAAACGGAAGAACCGAAGAGATTTATGAGTGTGAGGATTGATTAAATTGTCTATTTTCTTCTAGTTGTTGAAAGAATCCTAACAAGAATAAATCGGCGAAATTAAATCAGGAACTTACATCCTTTCACCAGGAAGTGATATGTAATTTGGAGTCTGTGTATGGTGCTCTTTTAAGAATGAATCGCAGCATACAGTTAGAAGTAGCATTTGATTCTGTTAAATGGAATAGATCCTACAAAAGAATGTCTAGAAGAGGCGAAAAAGCTGTAATTTTAGAATTTACACTAATTTCTTGTGATAACAACCTATACAAATACCACAACAAACGAAACTAAGCTCTTCTGGCAGCATGACAAAAAACTTAATACTCCCTTGAGGCCTAAACATCAGTTAGGCTCATTAAAATACGCTCAAAAGTGCAGGAAACAGACTATTTAAGCTAAATTAGAAAAACTCGTATTGCAAAAAGCATCACGAGTTTCTTTAAAAGAGTGTTATTTTACCCCCTTTATTCTGTTCTTAGTGCCACTACAGGGTCTCTGTTGGCTGCAAACTTGGATGGGATAAGTCCCGATATGAATGTGAGGAATACGCTGATGGCCACCAGGATAACTGCGGGAATCCAGGGGAGTTCCACCAAGTTGGGTATATCTGAAAGGTTCTTCAGAATGATATTGGCAGGGAAGGTCATCAGGAACGTAAATCCAATACCAACCAAGCCGGAAATGAATCCGATGGACACGGCCTCCGCATTGAAGATGTGGGAGATGTCCTTCTTGGAACCGCCGATGCTGCGGATGATGCCGATTTCCTTGGTCCTCTCCAGAACGGAAATGTATGTGATAATACCGATCATAATGGAGGATACCACCAGGGATACAGATACAAATCCAATGAGAACGTAGGAGATAACGTCGATAATTGTGGTAACAGATGATAGTAGCAGGCCGATGTAGTCGGTGTACCTGATCTGCTGCAACTCGGGAACAGAATCATTGTAGGCCTTGATCTTGTCGGCGATTAAGTCCTTGGCGGCAAAGTCCAGAGGATACAGGCTGATACCGCTGGGATTGTCAAGGGTGGTGTACTGCATGAGAGCTAAGTTGCTCTCGTAGGTAGCCTCTGTTGTTTTGTGTGTGAAGTAGGGACGGAACATCTCGATGATCTGCTCCTCTGACATGGCTGCAAACATGCCCTGCATCTGTGTGCGTTGCTCATCAGTGAACTGATCGCTGTTAATCAGAGCGTAGATCATGTCCATGGTTACCTCTACCTGATCTGCATCTCCGGCGTCAAATTTGGCACCTGTGAAGATGTCTACATCGGGATTGTCCAGCTGGGCCTTGGCAATATCACTGTTGGCTACTGCGTTCACAACGTATTCTGTCAGGGCAGAGGTGTATGCAACCGTGCCGGAAATGGAGAGTGCAACTGCATCCTCAGCAGGCTCTAAAATACCAACAACCTTGAGGGTGATGGCGTTATCGATAACTTCCTTCATTTCGGCTTCGTCCTTGGAGATGTCGGACCAGAGCTGTGTCTTCTCGTCGTACTTAAAGTAGTCGGTGGGAAGCACCAACTTGTATGTCAGGCCCATCAACTCTTCATATGAGTATTTTTCAGGGACGTCGTAGGTGTACTCCTTGTCCATCATAATGCCCTGAATCATGTTGCGCAGGTCCTCCTGAGAGGTGAGGCCCAGGGCCAGCAGGTCGTAGTCGCTGAGAGTATCGTTGGATACTACCAGTACGATTTCGTCGTATGCCTGGGGCCATTGGCCTGCAATTACGTTGTACTGGGATTCCAGCAATTCTTGGTTGTTGAGCATTTCGCTCCAGGACTGCATCTGGGAGGTCATAAGCTCACTGCCAATGCCGGAGGTGGTGCCCGATGAAGCTCCCATAGAACTTAACAGAGAGCTGGGATTTACACGGAAGGAGTCCTGACCCTCCATATTGGTATATGCGTTGATGTTTACGGCATATTGGTACTGGATGCACTGGGTTATGTCTGCGAATCCGTTGGTTGGGTTGTCGATGTGGACCTTCAGGGCGGCAAGATCGTTTGTCTGCATTTCCTCTGACATAGCGCTCAGCATTTCCTCCATGAGCGGGTAGGTGTAGACAAAGCCATCTTCCTTATCGCCAAAGATAACCGAGGAGACAGAGTCCTGCATGGCTATAGCTAACTCTCCAATATTCATGGTCTCAGAACCAATTATCAGTGGATACTTGGACAAGGTGTCCTGCTGAACCTTATCGATGTAGTTGTGTACGCCTGTAGACATAGCCAGGATCATGGCAATGCCGATAATACCTATACTGCCGGCGAATGCAGTAAGTATGGTGCGACCCTTTTTGGTCATCAGGTTGTTCAGTGACAGGGAAAGGGCGGTGAAGAAGGACATGTTCTTAATGCGCAGGTTGGCCTTTGCATCTTTGTGTGTCTCGGGTCTGGTGGACTCGTCCTCTTGAGACCCGTCATAGGGGTTGGAATCGCCTATGACCCGGCCGTCCTGTAATCTGACAATACGTGTGGCATACTCGTTTGCCAAATCGGGGTTGTGTGTGACCATGATTACCAGACGGTCCCGTGCCACCTCTCGCAACAGGTCCATAATCTGTACAGATGTCTCCGAATCCAACGCGCCGGTGGGCTCGTCGGCCAACAGGATCTCAGGGTCATTAACTAAAGCACGAGCAATTGCAACTCTCTGCATCTGTCCTCCGGACATCTGGTTGGGCTTTTTCTTTAACTGGTCTCCGAGACCAACTTTCTCCAAAACAGCAACGGCACGAGCACGACGTTCCTCTTTAGACACGCCGGACAGAGTTAGGGCCAACTCTACATTGGCCAGAACCGTCTGATGGGGAATCAGGTTGTATGATTGGAATACAAAGCCCACGGAGTGATTGCGGTAGGCATCCCAGTTGCGGTCGGAGTACTTCTTGGTAGATACTCCATTGATAACCAGGTCGCCCTTGTCGTAGCGGTCCAATCCGCCCAGGATATTCAGCAAAGTGGTTTTGCCGCATCCGGAAGGGCCCAATACGGCCACAAACTCGCTGTCTCTGAAAGCGACGGAAACTCCGTTCAGCGCATCCACCCTGACATCACCGGTGACGTATGTCTTAACAATATTGTTCAGTTCTAACATATATATCCTCTATAAAATAATGATCAATATAATAATCGCCTCTTTTTACAAATATATAATACGTCACAATTAAATATTTCAAAAGTGTTTTGTGTTAACAAACTGTAAAATAATGGATGGAATATATCCCATTAAGACTCCTTCGAAATGCGCACACAAGAATTGGCTCTAAATTCCCTTTTGTTGGGAAAAATAGAAGTTGTATTAAAAGCAGACAAAACCGCTTAAAACGCAAAATTTTACCCCGCACTGCAAAGGCGTTTTTCTCTGTTTTTCAACAAAGGGAACATGGCAAAAAAATACCCAAAAATTCATATTTAGGGTCAAAACGGTGTTGTCAACAACTATATGTTGTGTTACAATCGGTCTAGTCGCGAAAATGACTTAGGATTCGACAGGAGGTTTTGATGAGGATAGGCGGCTTGCAGAAGCTTACATTGCTGGACTATCCGGGACATGTGGCATGCACCATTTTTACCCATGGATGCAACTTCAGATGCCCTTTTTGTCACAACAGTCTGTTGGTCAACAAACCGCCGGAGGATTTGCTTCCGCCGGAGGAGGTCCTGGATTTTCTCAAGGGTCGGAGAGGCATTCTGGATGGCGTAGCCATTACGGGAGGAGAGCCGCTGATTCAGGAGGATTTGTCAGACTTCATTTCTCGGATTAAGGACATGGGGTATCAGGTAAAGCTGGACACCAACGGTTCTTTTCATGAGAAACTGGAGCAGCTGATCGTGTCGGGGCTGGTGGATTATGTGGCCATGGATGTCAAGAATTCCCCGGAGCGTTATGGAGAGACATCAGGCAACCACTTCATCTACCAAAATGTTGACAGGAGCATAGATCTGTTACTTCAGGGCAAGATACCCTACGAGTTCAGAACTACAGCAGTCAGGGAGCTCCACACACCAGAGGATTTTCGCAGGATTGGTGCTCGGATTTCCGGAGCACAGAGATACTTTATCCAGTGTTTCAAGGATTCCGACAACATATTGAGACCTGGCCTGTCGGCACCGACTCAGGACCAGCTCAAGGAGTTCCTGGCAGCGGCCAGAGAACATGTCCCCGCAGCAGAGCTCAGGGGAGTTTGATACTTAGCAATTGATACTAAAGACAAAGGAGAGGACAGCATGTATCAGGTAAAAAAGAGAGACGGTAAGATTGTCGCATTTGACATCAGCAAAATTGTAGATGCCATCAAGATGGCATTCGAGGCTCAGCAGAAGCACTACAACGATTCAGTTATTGACTTCCTGGCCCTCAAGGTTACATCTGACTTTGAACCCAAGGTAAAGGACGACCTGGTTGAGGTTGAGGATATTCAGGACAGTGTAGAGACAGTTCTGGTTCAGGCCGGCTATGCAGACGTTGCCAAGGCCTACATCCTGTACCGTCGTCAGAGAGAGAAACTCCGTAACATGAAGTCCACAGCCCTTGACTACAAGGAAATCGTGGACAACTACCTGAGGATCAACGACTGGAGAGTTAAGGAGAATTCCACAGTAACATATTCTGTAGGCGGACTTATCCTGTCCAACTCCGGTGCAATTACCGCTAACTACTGGCTGTCCGAGGTGTATGACGACGAGATTGCCAATGCCCACAGGAACGCCGACATCCATATCCACGACCTGTCCATGTTGACAGGCTACTGCGCAGGATGGTCCCTCAAGCAGCTGATTCAGGAGGGTCTGGGCGGCATCCCCGGCAAGATTACATCCTCCCCGGCCAAGCATTTGGCAACACTCTGCAATCAGATGGTAAACTTCCTGGGCATTATGCAGAACGAGTGGGCAGGAGCACAGGCCTTTTCATCCTTTGACACATATCTGGCTCCCTTCGTTAAGGTGGACAACCTTAGCTATGACCAGGTTAAGAAGTGCATCGAGTCCTTCATCTACGGCGTAAATACTCCCTCCAGATGGGGAACTCAGGCTCCTTTCTCCAACATCACTCTGGACTGGACAGTTCCCAACGACCTTGCAGAGCTCAACTGTATCGTAGGCGGCAAGGAGATGGACTTCAAGTACAAGGATTGTAAGAAGGAAATGGACATGGTCAACCGCGCATTCATCGAGGCCATGATCGAGGGAGACGCCAACGGCAGAGGATTCCAGTATCCAATTCCCACATACTCCATTACCAGCGACTTCGACTGGTCAGAGACACAGAACAACAAGCTCCTCTTTGAGATGACAGCCAAGTACGGCACACCCTACTTCTCTAACTACATCAACAGCGACATGGAGCCCAGTGATGTTCGTTCCATGTGCTGCAGACTTCGTCTCGACCTTCGCGAACTCCGCAAGAAGACAGGTGGTTTCTTTGGCAGCGGTGAGAGCACAGGTTCTGTCGGTGTTGTAACCATCAACATGCCCAGAATTGCATACCTGGCCAAGGACAGAGAGGACTTCTTCAAGAGACTGGACCACATGATGGACGTTTCCGCACGTTCCCTCAAGGTCAAGAGAGACGTTATCACCAAGCTTCTGGAGGAGGGACTGTATCCATACACCAAGAGATACCTGGGAACATTCAACAACCACTTCTCTACAATCGGTCTCGTAGGTATGAACGAGGTTGGCCTCAATGCCAAGTGGCTGCGCAAGGATCTGACACACAAGGAGACACAGGAGTTCACCAAGGACGTTCTCAACCACATGAGAGAGAGGCTGTCTGACTATCAGGTTAAGTACGGCGATCTGTACAACCTGGAGGCAACTCCTGCAGAGTCCACATCCTTCCGTCTGGCCAAGCATGACCGCAAGAAGTTCCCGGACATCATCACGGCATCCGAGGGAGACAAGACCCCCTACTACACCAACAGCTCTCACCTGCCCGTAGGATATACAGACGATGTATTTTCTGCTCTGGACATTCAGGATGAGCTGCAGACCCTGTATACATCCGGTACTGTATTCCATGCCTTCTTGGGCGAGAAACTCCCGGATTGGAAGGCCGCCGCATCACTGGTTCGCAAGATCGCAGAGAACTACAAGCTGCCCTACTACACAATGTCTCCCACATACTCTGTATGTACTGCCCACGGATACATTGCAGGAGAGGTTTATGAGTGCCCCGAATGCGGTGCCAAGACTGAGGTTTACAGCAGAATTACCGGTTACTACAGACCTGTTCAGAACTGGAACGACGGCAAGGCCCAGGAGTTCAAGGATCGTAAGATTTACAAGGCTGCAGAATCCATGGCAAACTTTGACAAGCTGCATGGTTCTCGCGTAGCTGAGGAGCAGTGCTGTTGCTGTGAGGCAGAGGAGCCCCAGGTACAGGATCAGGTAATCCTCTTTGCCACCAAGACATGCCCCAACTGCCGCATGGCCAAGACCTTCCTGGACAAGGCGGGCATCCCATTCACTGAGGTTATGGCAGATGAGAATCCCGACCTGTGTGCACAGTACGGAATTACTCAGGCACCTACACTGATTGTGACCAAGGGTGGCAACACACAGAAGATTGTAAATGTTTCTAACATTCGCAAGTTCATCGAGACAGAGAACGCATAACAGGAGAGACAATGTACGACATTATCATTATCGGCTCAGGCCCCGCAGGCCTGACAGCAGCGATATATGCAAGACGGGCTGAAAAGTCCGTCTTGGTTATCGAGAAGGAAACCTTTGGAGGTGAGATAACCCATTCTCCCAAGGTGGAAAATTATCCCGGCATGAGAGAAATCAGCGGAGCCGACTTGGGCGAGCGCCTCATGTCCCAGGCACTGGACCTGGGTGCGGAGATTGAGATGGACACATGCATCGACATCCGCACAGGAGACAACTTTACAGTAGTTTGTGAGCGAGAGGAGTATGAGGGACGCTCGGTTATTATCGCAGGCGGATCCAAGCATCGCCGTCTGGGACTGCCTCGTGAGGAGGAACTGACAGGCAACGGCATTTCATACTGCTCAGTCTGCGACGGTCCTTTCTATACCGGCAGGAGCGTAGCTGTTATCGGCGGAGGAAACAGCGCATTACAGGAGGCTGTACAGCTTTCTGAGCTGTGTTCCCATGTAACTATCGTTCAAAATCTGGACTTTTTGACCGGAGAGAAGAAGCTCCAGGACATTCTGGCCTCCAAGGACAATGTCAGCATGATTTTTGGCGTCACCGTAGCAGAACTGGTAGGAGATCCTGAACTGACAGGTCTGGTTCTCAAGCACCAGGATGGCACAACGGAAACCCTCACTGTGGACGGAGCTTTTGTTGCCATAGGACAGCAGCCAGAGAATGCTCCCTTTGCTTCAGTTGCCACGTTGGACCAATACGGATATATTGTTGCAGACGAGAGCTGCGAAACCGGTACCCCCGGCGTGTATGTGGCAGGTGACTGCCGTACCAAGGCCATCAGACAGGTGGTTACCGCATCAGGAGACGGAGCCATTGCTGCAATCAAGGCATGCAAGTTTACGGAAGAGCACAGATAAGGACAGACTCAGCAACCACAAAAGCAATTAATAGCAACAATCCTCGACCTAAGATGGGATCGGGGATTGCTTTTTGGTAGAAAGGTCTCATCACAGAGTCGGGAAGACGAATAACACTTAAGAAGACAAAAGCTTGCGCAGGCCTCAAATGCAGGCAATAAGAGGCTTTTGGTGTGTTAGGAGAATAAAAAACCGGCCTTTGCAGACAGAATTTTGTTTATGAGAAACGGTAAACAAAAATACTAGAAATTACAGCAATTTTCTGCCTATTTGCATCTTATTTTGTAAAAGCAGTATAATAAATGTAATATTAGTTAAATACCGACAGATTAATTATATAGGGCCTCAATGGCCATTAAGGAAAGGGGTTATTTATGCCCAATAACATTAAGAGAAAGTATACACGCAGGAAAAGTCCCACAGAAACAACAGAAGCAACTGCACCTGTAAAGGTAACTGTCAAGCACAAGCGTTCTAAGTCTAAGAACAAGCTCAAGATTATCCCCCTTGGAGGTCTCCACGAGATTGGCAAGAACATGACATTATTCCAGTACGGCAACGATATTATTATCGTGGATTGTGGCATGTCATTCCCCTCAGATGAGCTGTTGGGAGTAGACCTGGTTATACCGGATATGTCATTCCTGGAGAGCAACAGGGAACACATCCGAGGCATGGTTTTGACCCACGGGCACGAGGATCACATAGGAGCAATACCCTTTGCACTGCAGAAGATGGATATTCCCATTTACGGCACCAGGCTTACCTTGGGTATATTGGGGCGCAAGCTGGAGGAGCACGACCTGCCCTTTGAACCTCAGCTCAATACTGTAAACGCAGGCGAGACAGTAGAATTGGGTTGTTTTAGTGTGGAGTTTATTCACACCACCCACAGTATTGCAGATGCAGTGGCATTGTGCATCGATACTCCTGTGGGCAAGATATTGCATACAGGAGATTTTAAGGTTGACTACACTCCCATCGATAGCGCACCTATCGATTTGTCCAGAATTGCTGCGCTGGGCAACGAGGGAGTGCTCATGTTGATGAGTGACTCCACCAATGCGGATCGTCCCGGATTTACCGAATCGGAAAAGTTGGTGGGGCAGACATTTCGCAACATGTTTGGACAAGCTAAGGGACGCATTATTGTGGCCAGCTTTGCATCCAACGTGCACCGCATGCAGCAGGTTATAGATAGCGCGGAATCCTTGGGACGCAAGCTCTGTGTCTGCGGCAGATCTATGGAGAATGTATTAAATGTGGCAACAGAACTGGGATATATTACCATCAAGCCGGACACCTTGGTGGACCTTTCCATGATTTCCAACATCCCTGACGACAAGCTGGTTATACTGACCACAGGCAGTCAGGGAGAACCCATGTCTGCCCTTACCAGGATTTCTCTTGGTCAGCACAAGAAGGTGACTCTCAAACCAGACGACACGGTTATTATCTCTGCAAATCCCATTCCAGGAAATGAGAGAATGGTTATTAATGTAATAAACTCTCTGGTTTCCGGAGGCTGCACAGTCAAGTACAACGCAGAGGAGGACATCCACGTGTCGGGCCACGCCAGACAGGAGGAACTCAAGCTGATGCTGGCGTTGACTAAGCCTCGCTACTTCATGCCTGTCCACGGAGAAATCAAGCATTTGACGGCTCACGCCAAGTTGGCAGAATCCCTGGGCATACCCAAAGAAAACATCCAGATACTCAAGAACGGATTAATCCTGGAGTTGCGAGAGGATTTGTGCCAGGTAAACGGAAATGTACAGAGCGGCAACGTATTTGTAGACGGAACAGGCGTTGGAGATGTAGGTAAGTCGGTAATCGAGGACCGCAGGAGACTGTCCGAGGACGGATTGATCTCCGTGGCTATCACCATTGATGGTGCCACCGGCCAGATGATAGCAGGACCTGAAATTGTCTCCAGAGGCTTTATTTACGAGAAGGAGGCAGGCAACACAATGGACTATCTCAGAGACGTGGTCCTGGACGCCTGCGACAATGTGAACTATAGCAGGAGAGATCCCAACCTCTATAGGAGCGCCATACGGGATGCCATTTCCGGCAGGATATACGAAATGTGCAAGCGCAGACCTATGATTGTCTGCATTGTAATGGAATTGTAGAATGTACCCCCGTGCCAGTTGGCATGGGGGAGTTTTTTACCATAATTTCTGCGATGTTTTTACCAACCTTTTTCTTGCAAAAAGACTTTACCTTTTCCCTATATAATCCTATAATAGAACAGTATGCTTACATCTGGGCATTTGCCCACTTCAAGCGCAATTAAATTAACCAGGAGGTTCAAATATATGTCTAAGGTTATGAGGACCATGGACGGTAACGGCGCAGCCGCCCACATTGCGTATGCATTTACCGATGTTGCAGCTATTTACCCCATTACCCCGTCTTCAAACATGGCAGAGAACGTCGATGAGATGGCTTCCAAGGGACAGAAGAACTTGTTCGGCCAGGTCGTCAAGGTTGCAGAGATGCAGTCTGAGGCCGGTGCTGCAGGTGCTGTTCACGGATCACTGGCCAGCGGCGCTCTTACTACCACATTTACTGCTTCACAGGGATTGCTTCTGATGATCCCCAACATGTACAAGATTGCAGGTGAGCTCCTTCCCGGAGTTATCCACTGCAGTGCCAGAGCTTTGGCATCTCACGCTCTGTCCATCTTCGGAGACCACTCCGATGTTATGGCCTGCCGCCAGACCGGTTTCGCTATGCTTGCTACCGGCGGTGTTCAGGAGGTTATGGACCTGGCTGGTGTAGCTCACCTGGCAGCTATTAAGGGCCGCGTTCCCTTCCTGCACTATTTCGATGGATTCCGCACATCCCACGAGCTGCAGAAGATCGAGGTTATGGACTATGCAGATCTGGACAGGCTGATGGACAAGGATGCAGTTGCTGCATTCAGAGCCAACGCTCTTAACCCTGAGCACCCCGTAACACGCGGTACAGCTCAGAACCCTGATATTTTCTTCCAGGCAAGAGAGGCTTCCAACAAGTTCTACGATGCACTTCCTGCTATCGTTGAGGACTACATGGGCGAGATCTCCAAGATTACTGGCAGAGAGTATCATCTGTTCAACTACTATGGCGCTCCCGATGCAGAGCACGTTATCGTTGCTATGGGCTCCGTTACAGAGACCATCGAGGAGACTATTGATTACATGGCTAAGCAGGGACTCAAGGTTGGACTTGTTAAGGTTCACCTCTACAGACCCTTCGATACAGCTTTCCTGCGCAAGACCATTCCCGCAACAGCCAAGGTTGTTACAGTTCTCGACAGAACCAAGGAACCCGGCGCAGATGGCGAGCCCCTTTACCTGGATGTATGCGGCGCATACAACGGCGTAGAGAATGCCCCCGTTATCGTTGGTGGCAGATACGGCCTTGGTTCCAAGGATACAACTCCCGACCAGATCATTGCCGTATACGACAACATGAACAAGGCAGAGCCCAAGAACCATTTCACCATTGGTATCAACGACGATGTTACACATCTCTCTCTGCCCACAGCTGGTTTCGTTAATACCATCCCTGCAGACACAGTTAGCTGTAAGTTCTGGGGTCTGGGTTCCGATGGTACAGTTGGTGCCAACAAGAACTCCATCAAGATTATCGGAGACCACACAGACAAGTACGCACAGGCATACTTCTCATACGACTCCAAGAAGTCCTTCGGCGTTACTATCAGCCACTTGAGATTTGGTGACAGCCCCATCCGTGCTACATACCTGATCTCCAAGGCCGACTTCGTATCTTGCTCTCAGCCTTCCTACATGGACAAGTATGAGATCATTTCCGACGTTAAGCCCGGTGGAACATTCCTGCTGAACTGCGAGTGGACAGGTGAGGAGCTTGATAAGCACTTGCCCGGCCAGGTTAAGAGATACATCGCAGAGAACGACGTTCAGTTCTACACAGTTGACGCTACCAAGCTGGCTGTAAAGGTAGGCCTTGGCCCCACAAGGACCAACACCGTTCTGCAGGCTGCATTCTTCAAGCTCTCCGGCATTATTCCTGAGGCAGATGCTGTTAAGTACATGAAGGAGTATGTAGCTAAGACCTTCTCCAAGAAGGGCGAGGCTGTTGTCAACATGAACTGCGCAGCTATCGATGAGGGTATTGCTAACCTGGTTAAGGTTGACGTTCCTGCATCCTGGAAGGACTGCGCTGATGACGAGCTCAAGATGGACAATGTTCCTGCATTCGTTAACGATATTATGATCCCCATGAACAGACAGCAGGGCGGAGACCTTCCTGTTAGTGCATTTGAGGGTCGCGAGGACGGCACATTCCCCGCAGGAACAGCCGCCTACGAGAAGAGAGGCTTCGCAGTTGTAGTTCCCAAGTGGATTCCCTCCAACTGTATCCAGTGCAACCAGTGCGCTGCAGTATGTCCTCACGCAACAATTCGTCCCTACCTGCTGACAGAGGATGAGGCCGCTAAGATTGACGGCGAGACAGTAGATGTTAAGGGCAAGAAGGACACAGGCCTTAAGTTCCGCATGCAGGTCGACGTACTCGACTGTACCGGTTGCGGCAACTGTGCCCAGGTATGTCCCTCCAAGGAGAAGGCTTTGGTTATGGTTCCTGCAGAGCAGGAGGCCAAGGAAATCGCCAACTGGGAGACTTGCGTAAATCTGCCTGAGAAGGCCGAGCTCTTCGACAAGTCCACCATCAAGGGTAGCCAGTTTGCAATGCCTTACCTGGAGTTCTCCGGAGCATGTGCTGGTTGTGGCGAGACACCTTATGCAAAGCTTATTACTCAGCTCTTTGGTGACAGAATGATGATCGCCAATGCTACAGGCTGTTCCTCTATTTGGGCAGGCAGCGCCCCTTCTACTCCCTACACCAAGGATCAGAACGGCAGAGGACCTGCATGGGCCAACTCCCTGTTCGAGGACAATGCTGAGTATGGTTATGGTATGTTCCTGGGAACCAAGCAGCGCAGAGAGAAGGTAGCAGAGATGGCTCTGGCTCTCAAGGATGCTACAGCTTCCGAGGGACTCAAGGCAGCTATTGACAACTGGCTGAACAACATGAACAACGGCAATGCTTCCAAGGCAGCTTCTGCAGAGCTTACTGCTCAGCTGGAGGCTGAGGGTTCCGATGCAGCCAAGGAGCTCTTGACACGCAAGGACGACTTCGTTAAGAAGTCTCAGTGGATCTTCGGTGGTGACGGATGGGCATATGACATCGGTTACGGCGGAGTTGACCACGTACTTGCTTCCGGTGAGGATGTAAACATCTTCGTATTCGATACAGAGGTTTACTCCAACACAGGTGGTCAGGCATCCAAGGCCACACCTACAGGCGCTGTTGCTAAGTTCGCAGCATCCGGTAAGGTTACCAAGAAGAAGGATCTGGGCATGATGGCTATGAGCTATGGATATGTTTACGTAGCACAGATTGCTATGGGCGCCAACATGCAGCAGACACTCAAGGCTATTGCAGAGGCAGAGGCTTACAACGGACCTTCCTTGATCATCGCATACGCACCTTGTATCAACCACGGACTTAAGTCCGGCATGGGCTGCGCACAGGCAGAGATCAAGAGAGCTGTTGAGTCTGGCTACTGGCAGATGTACAGATACAATCCTGACCTCAAGGAGCAGGGCAAGAACCCCTTCACCCTTGACAGCAAGGATCCTGTATCTTCCTTCCAGGACTTCATCGCCGGTGAGAACAGATACAGCTCGCTGCTCCGTGCATTCCCCGACAAGGCAGCAGACCTGTTCGCCAAGAACGAGGAGTACGCTAAGGAGAGGCTTGAGGGTTACAAGAGACTGGCCAATCAGGACAAGTAATGCAATCCCGATAACAGCTTAATTGACGCAATAATTATGACCTGCAAGTCACAATGACTTGCAGGTCATTTTTTGCATCAAACAAAGGGCATGGCGACATTTTGACATAAGACGACAAACACTTTTCCTATATGTGTAATATGTAGAATATATCTATTATTAATTATATAATTCTGTAATTATCTCCAATATACGGCAGTCAATTTTTCCAATATAATTCTAGTATAATATAAAGGCAGGCTGGACGCTGGCCAATAGATTCCTACCCTCTACATCCTTCGTCCGGAGTATTCAATTTACCTAAATCATGAATCGACATGATTGGTATCGGATGTTGTTCGGACCCACCGATGTCGATCTGTGTCACATTTGGAGGGGAGGACCAATGAACGAAGACTTTTTTACAAATCTCTACATCGACAACTACCGCAAAATTTACAATCTCATATCTCACAGAGCGTTGCTGAACTGCCACGCTGATGCTGATGATCTGGTCCAGGATGTGTTTTTACTTGCATATTCTAAAAGAGAAATGTTGGCAACTCACCCAAATCCCGACGGATGGATTATGAATGCAGCGAAATACGCCTGTATGGCGTATAATCGCGGCAAAGACGTGAGAGTAGAGATTGCGGATATTGACGAAATGTACGACCTGTCGGATGGAGAGGATTTTGAGCAGACAATGGTGGAGCGACTCAGAGAGGAGCAGCTCATCAAATCCGACGCGGCGCGCAAAGCTCTGGCAGCGCTGAACGAAACGGACTTCCAGATATTCTGCCTAAAATACATAAAACATCTGACATCCAAAGAGATATCTCATATTACAGGAATGTCTGTATCGTCCATAAATGTTCGGGTCTTTCGCATCAAAGACAAGGTAAGAGACTTCATTAACAATGACAGATTTGCAGCGGCTATCAACAGCTGACTTATTTCATTGCCTCTATGAGAATGGCCTTTCCGGCAGTGTATATTTCATCAAATTGACTTAATGGCAGAGGACTTTCGCCTAATCCCATTTCGGGGGTGTATCCCGGTTTGTTAAATTGTTGAATAAACCAATCCTTGTAGCCGGCGTGTCCCGAAATAAAAGGTGTATCCTCCAGTATGTATCCGCTGGCAATGCTCATACGGTTGCCTATCACGGCAGCTCCGGGTGGTTCCATATCTAAGTATTTCCAGTAGATAACGCTGCCCTGGGTGTGGAATGAAACAGATATATCGAAGAGGTTCTTGTTTGTGTAGTTATACACAGCTCGGCTTTCAGGCTCGGATAGAGCGGATGGGCCCACATAATCCCGTGGCCCAGGGCTAACATATCCGTCTATAAACTTGATTTCCTTCGCGATGTCCCATCCTGCCGGATATTGTAGATTTAGGTCTACACCGCGAATATTTGCCTTCCAGCCACCGGGAAAGGGGATGTTGCTGTAATCTGCGGAATAAGCCAAGGCAGTTCTGTAATATGGACCGTCGCTAATGACTCCGGTTACCAGGTCCACCCCGTCCGGATTAACCATAGGCATGGCATACAGGGTGTCGTATTCGTAGAGTTGGGCAGCCGAAATACCTCCCATACTGCGCCCCATAGAGTAGGCTTGTGCATAGTCCTCAATAAATTTGAGGAGCATAGGCGTGGTTATCCATTCGTTGGCATGGTGTGATGCGTTCGCAAAGACCTTTCTGCTGCCACTGCCAATAACAAGAGAGTACAAGCCATGACCCATGACGCTGTCCCCCGGGGTTTCAAGTTTAATGAAGGGGTAGCGAATGGTCAGACCCTCCACAATATAGGAGGTGAGTTCCCAGGAGTACTGAATGTTGGTGGGCACCAGAGGAAAGGACATTGGAATGACAATGGTGGTCCCGGAGGGAATGTTCATTGGCTCCAGCGTGGGATTAGCCGTGATTACTGCTGCCAGGGAGGTTCCATATTGCTTGGCAATGCTCCACAGGGTATTACCTGCAGATAGTGTGGCCGTTCTGTAGCCTTTGAGATAAGGCAGCAGCTTCTGCCATGTCAGTCTGGCTACCACGCCTCCTGTGCTGATGCCGCTGATGGATTGAAAATGGCGCACAGCATCCAGGGTTTCTGTTCCAAAGACTCCATCTAAAATACCATCGTACATGCCGGCACGACTAAGTGCCAATTGCAGAACCTGTACCGGTTGGCCGGTGCTGCCCAACATAAGTGCTATCATACAACCTCCGAGAAATATTTTTTTAATTCTATGCCGGGACAAAATCGGATATACGCCCATGAAGCAGTGGTTTTGAATTGATTCAAAACTCTTTTGACCCTATGATAGGGATATACTATAATCTAAACAAAATTTGCTTATTGTGAGGAAACTAATGCGTTCTGCAGCTATCATCTGCGAATACAATCCCTTTCATCAAGGGCACAAGTACCACATAGAGGAGACTCGACGTCTTGCCGAGGCCGAATGTGTTATTGCCATTATGTCAGGTTGCTTCGTGCAGCGAGGTGAGCCTGCTATACAGGATGAGCAGAGCAGAGCTCAGCAGGCCATAGCAGGAGGAGCGGACCTGGTTATGGAGTTGCCGTATGTATACGCCTGTAGTGGCGCTGAGCTGTTCGCTTCGGGAGGTTGCAGGATAGCGTCTCTGTTGGGGGCAGACGTTCTGTCCTTTGGCGCTGAGAGTACAGATATTTCCACTATGACCCGCATTGCTGAGGTATTGGTGGAGGAACCTCAGGAATATCGCAGCAGGCTCAGAGAGGCGCTGGAGGAGGGCCTGTCCTATGCCAGATCCCGACAGAAAGCCCTGGAGCATGTAATGGGCGCTGATGCGGCAGACATGTTGACTCAGCCAAACTGCATACTGGGCATTGAATATATCAAGGCAATACTTAGGGACAGGGCCAATGGCTATGTCGCTCCAGAGCCTATGGCGGTACTCAGAATAGGTGCTCCCCATGGCAGCGTGGAGGATAGCAGATATTCTGCCACGGCAGCTCGTAGGAATATGGACAGCAGCCTTAAGGCCGTAGACGGCCTGGACAGCTTCTCTCAGGCAATTATTTCAGCTTTGAGGAGAATGTCTCCCGAGAATATAGCTCTTTATGGAGATATGGAACCTGGCCTGGAAAACAGAATTAAGGCGGCCTCAGAGGATAGCGTGACTTTGATGCAGTTGGTTTCCAGAGTGGCCAACAAGCGCATTACAGAGGCAAGAGTTCGCAGGATCTTGTGCAATATACTTACAGGAGAGACTAGAGAAATGCGGACTGCTGCAGCAGCCAAGGGCCCCTACCTCAGAGTTTTAGCTGTCAGCGAAACAGGACGCAGATTTCTGAGGCAGTACCGGGGGGAGGTTCCGGCATTTACCAGGATCAAGGATGTAGACAGGTTCTGTCGCAGTCAGGATAGCCCCATGTTCAACATAGAACGCATGGCCAAGGAACAATTCAGATTGGCATCTCGTTCCTGATGACAAAGCCTGTTGGAGATGATAGAATAAGTGCAGAATTTTTCGAGGTTTTCGACAATGAAGAAAGGTATTTCCCTATTATCAATATTGGTGATTTTGATGATGTCCATGGTGTTACTGACGGCCTGTGGCGGCGACAAAACTGTTGATGCCACGCCGGATGCTACTGTGGATGCACCCACACCTACACCTACGCCGGATGTGGGTTCGGACGAGACCACTGGCGATCCCGAGGATACTACTGAGGAGATGGTTATTGATCCAGTCGGTCATGACGATTGGCCCGCAGCATTCTTGCTGTTTCCCAAGTACTCCGGAGAAGGCGAACTATTATCCAGTGATGTTAACGAGAACTCCACTGTTATGGTTCGTGTTTTTGCAGAGCTTACAGAGTATAGCATTGCAAATTATCAGGATCAGCTTCGCAAGCAGGATTTTGTATCCAACGAGAATGCAGACTTCCTCAAGTATATTGGCAGTGCCGTCCTCACCTGGTCATACACGGTTAACGGCTCCAACGGCCAGGTAACGTTTATCTGGAAAATTACCCAGATGGAGCAATAGGTTGGGTTATAGGTTATAAAACCAAAGCTCGACAGTCGTAAAATAGTAATATGTTTATTTATTGAAACAGGCATGATTCCGGTCATGCCTGTTTTACTTTTATCAGTTTATCCTTGGGGGAATTAGTGTTTCAATGCAGTGATTGGTACAACAAAGACACCGTCAGGACGCAGGTAGGCAGCGTTTGCCATACCGCAGATCACACACAGAACGACGGGCAGTTTACCCTATATGACCATGGCACTGCCCAAAACTATGGTAAACACCGACAGCACTGTGGAATATACCACAAGATTGGCGGCCAGCTTGCGATCGCCACCCATTGACGCAGCCATAACGTAGCTAGTAACAGAACAGGGTCCGCCCACCAGAACCAGCAGTACACCCAGAGCTACACCTCTGCAGCCCAGCAAATAGGCCACGCCGATGGTAATAATGGGTGAAATAATCAACTTAGTAAATACGCCGATAATGGTATTGCGAGTAATATGTCCTGCTGACTCAGTGTTTTTTGCGGTACAGGTGGCTAGAGAGGTGCCGATGCATAGCATGCCCATTGGCAGCGTCAGAGAGGATATATAGTCCATAGTGGTGGTCAGGAAGGATAGCTGCGGTATGTCGAAGAAGTTGATCTTGAACAGTGAAAAGGGGATTCCAAGCAAAACCGACAGAATCAAGGGATTGGTAATAATGTCCTTTAGTGCAGATCCAATACTAATAGAAGTGCCATTGGCGCTATCTGCCTGTTTGGCTGGGGACAGCACAAATACAGCTATTACACTGTACAGGGGAGCCAAAAAGGCCAGCAGGGATACGGAGAAAATGTCTCCGTCAGGTCCAAACAGCGCAGATGCCAGGGGGATACCCAGGACAGCAAAGTTGGAGCGATACATTCCCTGAATCAACACGGAAGACTGGGATACATCCTGCTCAAAGCGAGGAACGATAATTTTACCTAAAAACAGCACAATAAATGTGCCTGCCAGACCTGCGGCTACTACCGCAACGCTGAATTCCGAGAAGAAATCCGATGTGGCTACCTTGGTAAACATGGATACCGGCAGAGCCACAGCAAACAGCAGTCTGGTGCATTGCTCTCTGAATGCATCGCGGAGCAAACCTATCTTTGCCAGGCACCAACCAAGAAATATTAACAGCGCCATAGGCGCAACAGCTTGTGTACAGAAAAGAATCGTGTCTATCATGCGAATTCCACCCAAATAATGCGTGAGAACTATGTGAATTATCTACGTACAAAATTCTATCATGGAGCATAATTAACACAATGCGCTTACCGCAGAAAATCGCACACGAAAATTGCCCACTATTGACATGGGAAATCCACACAGATAAAAAAACGTTAATTAAAGGGGGAGGAATACCACCAAAATGGCAGTGAGGACAATATAGGCGATAGCGCCGATAGTCCATGCAATACGCAGGGAGGGGTGGTAACTCCTGACTGAATCCCTGTCCTCAGGCAGCGGTGTAGTGGAAATACTGGGATTGCGTTCCTTGAGGATAGACAGGAACCGGTCGGCAGCATCCTTGTCATTCCATTTGCATTTAATCTTAATGCAGGAGTTGTCGTTAAAGAAGATGAAAATATTGGGAGATATAACGTGTCCATCTCCGCTGTGTACCACCTGCATAGCCTCTTGTGAAAAACCAGAGTATGCCCTGATAACATTGGATATACGGCCCAGGGAAATGCGGTTATCCCAACATGTAGACACAACAAAATCTTTGGTGATTCCACCGCCCTCCAGGGGACAGAGCTTGGCGAAATCCCGATCAAACATGTTGCGGTATTCCGGGGTCATGGGTGCCGTGGTGCTGCGGAATTCGGCAGTGGCTGTTATAGAGAAGTGCAATTCAAAAGCTACCACCGGCAGCCACAACAGGAGGCAGAACAGAGTCACCGAGGAAAAACCGGTGAGCCACATGCTAACCAGTAATTGTAAAAAAAGGTAAATCGTCAGTCCCATGAGGACGAACTGATGTCTCTTAATATTTTGCCTGAAACTGTTGTATACATTTTGCATGCAACGATAATAGCAGATTGTGACGGTATTTTCCAGTTCCGGACAGGATGCGTTGCGCCGAATCGAGGCCATTAGTATAATAAGTGTATAAAGCAAACAGGCAAAGGAGCGAACATGATAGGTATTATCGGTGCTATGGACATTGAGGTGGAGCGCTTTAGAGACGTCATGGACGCCTCTGAGGTTATATCTATTTCCGGTATTGACTTCTACAGAGGTACCATAGGCAACAGCCAGGTGGTAGTTGCCAAGTGCGGCATAGGCAAGGTCTTTGCAGCTATCTGCGCCGAGGCCATGATTATTCACTTCAATCCACAGGTAATTATCAATACTGGAGCTGCAGGAGGATTGTCTCCGGACCTCAACATCGCAGACATTGCGGTGGCTACAGGGGTTGTTCAGCACGATATGGACACCAGCCCGCTGGGGGATCCGGTAGGTTTGATTTCCGGCATCAACAAGGTTGTAATTCCTGCCGATCAGTACTACGGGGACAAGCTTACAGCAGCAGCCAGAGAGTTGGGCCTGCACTGTGTTCGCGGGATTATTGCATCGGGAGATACATTTGTTGCAACCAATCAACAGCGCAGTCGCATCCGGGACAGCTTTGAGGCAATTGCTTGCGAGATGGAGGGAGCTGCCGTGGGACAGGTGTGTTATGTGAACAACGTGCCCTTCGTTATCCTCAGATCCATTTCCGATTCGTCTTCAGACAGCGCCACTATGGAATATCCGGAGTTCGTCAAGATAGCTGCCAACAATTCCTTTGCCGTGATACAGAAGATGTTGAGCGAGAAGGAGGTTTAGCTATGAACATCACGAAACTTAAGAAGTTAATTATTTTGCTGGTAGCGATGGTTATGGCTGTTGCGCTTCTGGCAGGATGCGGAGGAGATAAAACAAGTGACGGTACCCAGGATGTATCTGCCCCCACTCCTGACCCGGATGCACTGCTATCAATGGACCAGGTGGACAGAGCTCTGTTGCTGTATGATCAGCTCAATACTGCAATGGATGATAGTTTAGACTCTGTTTACGAGAAGAACACCGTTGTCATAACCATTGACGCCATGGGACAAGAGCAGGTTACTACACAGCAGGGAGAGGCTACCCATTATGGTATGCTGGGTGACAACTATGCTCTGGTATTTAAAGGAGAGTTGGCCCATGACAACGAAACCACAGCGATAAGCATGGGCTATATAAACGGCAGCAGTTTTAGTCAGATGGGCGATGTTAAAATCTATTCCAATATGACTGCTCAGGAGTATATTGACTACGAGGAGGAGATAAACAAGCCCCTTAACGACGCTATAGAACCCTCCAAGGACAAGTGCAGCCAGATCACCTCTGACAAGGATGAAAATGGCAACTGGGTCATTACCTTTAAGGGATACTCCGTAGACGCGGCTATGGCGGCCTTTGACCAGCTTATGGGCAGTAGTGCGTATGCCTACAAATCCTACATCGGATCTGTCTCATTGGAACTCAGATACGTGGTCGATGCCGAGACATATTATGCGTTGGGACAGCAAATTATTATTGACACCACACCTGTCAGTGGAGCTGAGCTTGGATTCAAAATCGATTACCTTTCCGAGTTCAGTAACCATGATGCCATAGCGTCTGCTCCAACCATGAGTCTGGATGGATTTACCCAGATAGACGACATTAGAATTATCGACAAGATCGATAGTGGTCTTATGGAGATATCCAAGGCAGAGCAGGGCAAGTACACATTAGATACCTCCACTAACGTGACAGGGGACATTGAGTATTATATCCACGAGGTTGACCATGGCACATATGGATACAATCAGGATGGTCTATATAACTTCGATATTGACTTTGAATACGAGATTAATTATGGCGATGGATTGATCCCCAACAATACAGGTCGCCTTACCTTTGACGGCGCCAAGTACAGGCAACAATCCAGCGACTTGCCGGAAGACATGGAGCAGTTTATTACAGAAACTGAGGCTAAGATCATTGTGGCAGGCCAACTTCTCACCTTGACTGTAAGCTCTTCAGATGTTTTGGATCTGACTGTAACCGAACTTGAGGATGGCGGATACAAAGTCAAAATTACTTGTGGAGGACAACTGCTGGAGGAGGCAGAATACATGCTCTATTCACTTAGCGGCGTGGAGTGGTCAACTACATCCAGCGACATCACTATGACCGTAATTATGGATGCGGACTACAACATAACTTCTATTTCAAAGAGCGTCAACTTGGATGCAAAGTATGTAATCTACACAGTAAATCTGCAGCAGAGCATTTCTGTGGATTTTACAAAGTAAGAGGGGATTAGCCCCTGGGATATGTGTCGGGGGAAGTCAGACACAATATGACAAATAGGGCGTAATTCGAAGATGAGGATTACGCCCTTTTTTGTGCCGTGGAGCAGGAGGATAGGGGGTCTATTTGGCTATGGCGCAATGGGGAAAAACAGGCTAAAATGGAGCTATGTAATTCCAGGATAGGACGGAACATATGGATCTAGTTATTTTGACAGCATTGGGAGTTGGAGGAGCAACGGTTATCGGAGCGGTCATCGGCTTTGCCTTCAAGGAGATTTCCCACAAGTTTTCGGATATGATTTTATCCTTTGCTGCAGGAGTTATGTTGGCAGCTGCCGTGCTCGGATTGATTATTCCATCCCTGGAGGGGGCCGGAAACTGGGGACTGGTGATTACTATTGCAGGCATTTTTGCCGGGGCATTCTGCCTCATCCTTATAGACAAGCTGGTACCCCACCTTCACCGCATAGTCGGATCCGACATAGAGAACCACAATAATCGAAGCATTGACAAGGTACTGCTGTTTGTTATTGCTATTGCCATCCACAACCTGCCCGAGGGCATTGCCGCCGGCGTGGGGTTTGGCTCCGGAGATACGTCTCAGGCCCTGTTCATTGCAGGGGGCATTGCCCTGCAGAACATACCTGAGGGCATGGTTATTATTGCTCCGATGCTGGCCGCAGGCATCAAGCCCGGCAGGACTCTGGTTATGGCCATATGTACCGGCTTGGTTGAGGTGATCGGCACATTCATTGGATATTTTGCAGTTAGCATTTCGGCAGGAATACTGCCCTTTGCTCTGGCGTTTGCCGGAGGCACTATGCTCTATGTTATCAGCGACGAGATGATTCCCGAAACCCATGCACACGGCAACGAACGGGGCGCTACATTTGCGCTGCTGGCTGGATTTTGCGTGATGCTGGTTTCGGATGTGCTTCTGGGATAGCACAGAGAATTAGACAGATGAGGGAGAGGGACAATGGCTGATAAGAACATTTTTATAAGCTATGGACATGGCGTTCACGACAATGTGGTCAGGCGACTCACCGACGATTTAAGGACCTACGGGTTTTCCGTATTTTTGGATGTGGACTACCTCCACAAGGGGGACTGGGAGCAGACTATCGACCAGCACATTTTGGCCAGCCGGTATTTCCTGTTTATGGTCTCTGCCAGGTCCGTTTCCGGCGATGGATACTGCCTTAACGAACTGTGTCGCGCAGGCGAACACAGCTCCGAGATTATCCCCATCTGCTTGGACAATTCACTGATTCCTCT
Source organism: Clostridia bacterium (assembly GCA_017501105.1). GTDB lineage: Bacteria > Bacillota > Clostridia > RGIG7378 > RGIG7378 > RGIG7378. The sequence goes on from JAFVXO010000083.1 coordinate 24,023, forward strand.
GAGCATCAACAAGCACCAGCGCCTGTCCCTGATCAATGCTGTGGACCCGGAGGGAAACATTATCGACGAGGAGTACAGGAGAGTACTGGCTCGCCTGGTGGACGTGCTGTCCGGCAGGGCTAAACTTGGTTTCTCCGATGCAGAGCTGCGCCTCCGCAGCTGCCTCAAGCCCATTTCCTCAAAGGAGCTTACATACAGCTATTACTCCAGTTTCTGCGGACGTAGAGACGTGTTTGAGGCAGTAGAGCAGTTTATAGACAGCAGTCGCAACATTTTCTGGCTCAACGCAGGTCCAGGAACGGGCAAGACTGCCATCTCCAGCATGCTCACATGGCGCTACCCGGACAAGATTGGAGCTGCGCATTTTTGCAAGTTCAACAACTCCGACAGAGTTAATCCCAAGGTTATCATTTCCTCCATAGCATATCAGCTGGCAGAGGTTATCCCTGAGTACAGGGAGAAAATTTTGGGCCTTATGGAGCTGGAAACTCTGTTTGAAAAGAACGCCACCCGTATATTTGAATACCTGATTATCGAGCCCCTGTCTAACATCGACTACAGAAAGCCTCTGCTGGTAATTATCGACGCATTGGACGAATGCTCCTGGCGAGGCAGCAATGAAATATGCTCTATATTGCAGCGCACCAGGGACTCACTGCCCCATTGGCTCAAGTTTGTGCTGACCAGCCGCAATGAGGCTGCAATTCGTCGAATCTTGCTGCCTATATCCCAGACATACACCCTGTCCGAGGACAAGACGGAGGATGACCTGCGGGAGTACTACAACAAGCAGTTCCCCGAGGCAACAGAGGACAAGATAGTACTGTTGCTGAACAAGTCCGAGGGATCATTCCTCTACGCCAACGAGATAGTTAAGCAGATCAGGGAGAACCACCTGTCCCTGGAGGACATCAACTTCTTCCCAATAGGTATTTACGGGTTTTTCAACGACTGTTTTTCCAGAATTTTTGATAGCAGTGATGAGAACGCCATTAGTTTTGAGGAAGTTAAGCCCCTGTTGGAGTTCCTGTGTATCGAGCAGGAGCCTACGGAGATTTCCTTCCTGGAGGACTTCCTGGATTGGGACGAATACATGGTTAAGAGAACTCTGGCCAGAATTAGCAGTCTGTTCCCCACCAAGGACAAGTACATAGAGCCCCTGCACAAATCCCTTATTGACTGGCTCACCAGCGACGACGTGGAGCAGGTGTTCTTTATCAGCCGCAAGAACGGATATAAGCGCCTGCTGGCCTATGTGGAGGGAGTATATGCCTCTGGCAATTGGCAGAACAACAGATATGTGCTCAAGTACTTTGGCTCTGTGCTGATTGAGCTTAAGCAGTTTGCCCGCCTGGCAGAAATTCTGGCAGATTATAACCTGCAGCAAAACATCATCGATTATTTTGAATTCGACTCCGGACTGGACAACTATCTCAGTCAGATTGAGACTCTGCACGGAGCGGACCAGGCCCTGTGCACAGCCCATCTGTCCTCGGAGACATTTATCCGCATATTCTCAGAGCACAGGCGACTGCTGTACAACTCCGGCATGTTCTTTAAGCTGAAGGCTTTGGGACTGTCGGTTGCACTGCGCCGTGACAATAGGGACTGGGGCCTGGAGGGCGAGGTTGGCAAGGTGTTCTACTACTATATCGTGGAGGATTTTGCCAAGGCCATCAAGAGGGCAGAGGCCTTGCTGCAACAGGAGTCCAGTGGCACCATGAGCAATGCAATCCTCTCGGAGATATACAATGTCAAGGGCTTGTCTGAGCGCAAATTAGTCAGATTCGACCAGGCTCTGGATAGCTTTGAGAAGAGTATCGAATATGCGGAACTGGCGGCAGACGAGGTAGATAACCCCTACAGCGACGCGGAGTTTGAGTTGTCTCTGGCAAACTTGATCAAGGGCAAGATTTTCCTGAGCACCCTGAGGTTTGAAGAGAGCAACAAGAGCTGCAGGAAGGCGGTAAAGATACTGTCCCGGAAAATTGACGAAATGCCCGACGGAGACAAGCGCACCTCTAACAAGCTGTTCCTGGCCGAGGACTACAGAGTTTCTGCATATGGCTACATCTGGCAGGAGGAATACGAGGCGGCAGAGGACTGTCTGGCCAAGGCAGAGGAGATATATCTGGAGAACAGCAACACCGTGGATAGATACTACATCCGCTTCCAGTACACATCCCTATTCCTGAGAATTATGGAGCAGAACAGCGACGGGGTCAGAGATGAGCTCAAGGCCCTGCTCAAGGGAGCCTCCGGAATGTACGACAAAGGTCAGATAAACCTGTTGTTGGCATTGGACGCCTATCGAAACCACAGAGACGATGCCGCTATTTGCGAGGAGGGCCTTAAGTGTGCCACTACCGGAGCTGACATCTATGACGAGATTGACGCATATCTGGAGAAGGCGGAGTGCAATATGTTGGCGGAGAGGTTGGCTAAATTGCTGCAAAAGAGGGTTATGCTGGACACAGAGGACAACGAATACATCGACCGTTGGATAGAGTATCTGCTGTCTGTGCTTGCCGTAAAGGAAGGCGAACCTGTATGAACTACTGCGCAATGGTCGATATAATGGAACAGGTTGCCCGGGAAACGGGAGAGGCACTGCGGTCCCGGTCCGTAAGGGTTATGGAACACAAGAGCAAGAATGATCTACTGACTGAAAACGACCTTTGGACTGAGGACAGGATTATCAGGCAGCTGAGAGACAGGTGTCCCGACATCAACATAATCAGTGAGGAGAACAACCCTGACAGCCCATTAAATGGGATGACTGTGGTGGTAGACCCCATTGACGGCACATGCAATTATGCTGCAGGTATAGACCTATACGGTATTCAGCTGGCTCTGTTTGACCAACAGACTTGTGTTGGAGCAATAATCTATTTCCCTACCAGTGGAGATACATATAGAGCCATTAAGGGAGAGGGGGCCTATAAAAACGGCAACAGACTCCAGGTTAACAGCGATATTTCCAATTCTGATGGCATACTCCTGATTAGCGACTACTACGACAATATTCATATTCCTATGGACAAGCAGTTTGATCTGGTGAAGTCCCTGCAGGGAAAGTTTCTCAAGACCAGACATTTTGGAGCGGCCTGCGTAGACTTCGTCATGTTGGCAGAGAGCAAGGCCCAAATGTACATAACCTACTACCACAAAATATGGGACATTGCTCCGGGACTACTGATTGCCACAGAGGCTGGGTGCGAGTACAGCATGGTGGATGGCAGTCGGTTTGAGTACGGTAAACCGGGGCTGGTTGTGAGAAGTAAGAAGTAAGAAGTAAGAGGTGAGAGGGAAGAAGTGAGAAGTGGCGTGATAATTGCCCATTCATTACCTATTCCTTCTTACCTCTTACCTCTTACCTAATCCTCACTTTCCCTCCAGCAACCGTCCACCATATAGAGAACCACATCGACTTGTTCGGCAACAGTATAATCGTGAGTGACAATAATAACTGTGCATCCATCGACGTGGGCAAGAGAGGTAAGAATTTCTACAATATTGTGTGTATTGGTGGAGTCTGGATTATCTGTAGGTTCGTCAGCCAGGATAACGCTGCATCCCTTGGCCAGAGCTCGTGCGATGGCGACTCGTTGCTGTTCGCTGCTGGATAGGTGTCTGGGAAATCGCTTGTTATAAGATGAATGTAGTCCTACACGTTTACGGACTTCCCGGATTTTAGCCATAGCGTCTTCCTTAGTCACCTTCTTCAAATCCAGAGGATACCGAATATTTTCCTGCACGGTAAGTAGAGGAAACAGATTGTCGTCCTGATAGATTACGCTGATTGAATCTCTGAGAAGCTTGCATCGATCCCAATTTCTGGTGGATATACCGTCTATAATGACTTCGCCCTCTGTGGGAACATCGAGCCCTGCCATCAAGGAAAGCAGGGTGGTTTTCCCAGAACCGGATTCTCCAATGATGGCGTAGCACTTACCTGGCTCAAAGTCATATGAAACGCCATTCAATGCATTGACAGTCTGGAAATTGCTTCTGTAGCTGTAGGATACGTTGTTTAGGGAAATGCTCATATAATTTATCTTTCTTTATGCTGGAGAGTGGGGTTATATTCTGCCTGGTACACACCTCCGAGCAGTATAAAACCAGTGCGGATAAGGTTTTTAGCTCGGAGTGTAGCATATGAAATTCTCGGTCTCTACTTTTCAGTCACACAAGCCGAATTTGATTACACAAAACAGGAAAAGCTGTGTAAATGTTGCTTGCTGGAGAACAACAGCAGTATCCTGGCTATTTCTACTTAGTGCGGATGTAAAGTTTTACCCATATAGTGCTTATGTAAATTAACTCTTGATACACGACAGTTTCCGTGTATGATTAAAGCCATAATAATCTGACATATTTTGTGTACATTTTCATGCGGTGTGAGGGGAAATTATGATCCGTATTGTATTGTGCGATGACAGCGCTCCATTTCTGGAGACGTTGAGTATTGAGATTCGGCAAATTTTAAGAAGAAACAGGATAGAAGGCGCTATCTATTCGTATGAATATACTGAAGATATTCCGTCATACTTGCTATCCAATTGCGACGTGTTCTTCCTGGACATTGATTTTAACGAAAAGCAGTGTACAGGGATAGATTTGGCAAAGAGAATACGTAAGCTCAGACCAGATGCTGTTATTGTATTTGTTACCAATTACATTGAGTATGCGCCAGAAGGCTATGAGGTTCAGGCTTTTCGGTATCTGTTAAAAAGTAATATTCATTCGAAGTTGGAGCAGTGTTTGCTTCAAACAATCTCCAGGCTGCAGACAGAACGAGAAACCATGCATATAAACATTTCCGGAGAGATCCTGTCAATTCCCATTGCAGATATACTCTATATTGAGTCGCAAGGACACCTTGCGTTAGTCCATGTTTTGAAAAAGGGGAATCAAGCGTTAAAAGTCTATCGATTTTACTCCTCGCTTGCAAACCTGGAAAAGCAAATGGCACCACAAGGCTTCCTACGGACTCAGAAAAGCTTCCTGGTAAATATGCGTCACATCAAGAAATATCAGTGCAATGGAGCACAATTGGATAACGGGCAAACATTGCGTGTTAGTGAGAAAAATTACGCAGAGCAGAAAAGGCAATATCTTCTGTGGAAGGGGAGACAATAATGGAATACTTTTTAAGTGCTCTGTGGGCGGCACTGGAATTGATTGCACTTCACTATTTTTGGAATGCATTTCTTGAGGTAAAGGTCTCCAGAAAACGTCATTTTATTTCATTTGCTGCTGCGTGGATATTTTCCGTTTTGTTTCTAAGCATTGGGATTGCCGATACATACGAACGAGCAATTTCCTTTGCGATGTTTATTACAATTGCAGTTGTCTGTTACCAGGGATCACTGGCCCGTAAGATTCTGGTTGTCATTCTATTCTTCGTTTCGGGTTCAGTTATTGATTCTGCCATTGCGTATGGCACAAGTGCTGTTCTTGGTATAAGTTTATCAGAGCTTGTCTGGAGAAAGGCCACCTATGCAGTAGTTGTTACGGTGGGAAAGTTGATAGTTATTTTTCTGGCGTGGATCATGTGCCGTTTTCGAAGGACATGGGCCCACGAGCCCATTAGACAAAGGTGGTTATTGTTGACGGTACTGTTTCCTGCTGTTTCTCTGGGAATGTTGGTGTTTCTATTTCATAGTAATCGCGAAACAGAAGATTTATCCCTTGGATCACTGTGCTTCAGCATTATGCTGGCCTTTGCCAACATCGCAATTATTTATCTGCTCAATCTAATGGAGAAAAATGCTGCCGAGACTAAATGGTTGGCGTTGTTGAAACAACAAATGGACATTCAGACAAACAGCATCCTGGCATTAGAAAGGAATTATCGAGCACAGCGAAAAGTAACCCATGATCATCGCAATCAGATTCAGACAATGTATGATCTGCTGCTCGCGGGAGAATATAATGCTGCTCAGTCATATGTGCAGCAACTTCAGGGAATGCAAACAACGCGGATTTTTACCATTAATTCCCATCACCCAATTATCGATGCTGTTTTAAATCAAAAATACCAACTGGCACAGGAAAATAATATTGATTTGCGAGTTAAGGTAAACGATTTGTCCGGAGTGTCCATTCCTACCGATTCCCTGGTTGTACTCTTGTCCAATCTTTTGGACAATGCGATTGAGGCATGTTTACGCCTTCCGGATAATCGTGTTATACAGTGTAGTATTATATTTACAGATTCTGTATACATCTCTGTTCGAAACACTTCTATTCCGGTTGAGATAAAGGATAACTTTATACCAACCTCAAAGGAACCCAAGGAAGATCATGGGTACGGCCTTCCCCATA
>JAFVXO010000084.1 GCA_017501105.1 Clostridia bacterium
AACTATATATTAGTTTATTGGTTAACTTTGCCAATATTTATTTATGCTTTGATTATATTTTTGTAAACTTTAACTGTCAATAGCATATTTTCCTATATGCTGCCCTGTTGTGAAGCCACAACTACTATTCTGCACATAAAAGGCACGAGTTTCCCCGTGCCCATGTGTATATCTACAATCCCTCTTAGCTATTAGCTAACAACCAGCCCAGCGGTTCACCTCTTACTTCTCACCTCTTACCTCTTACTTCTTCCCTCTTACTTCTCACCTCTTACCTAACCCACGATTCCCGTCAGATCAAACTCCGGCACAAACTCGGTCCCCACTGAAGACCGCTCCTGGTAGTACATCATGTCGGTGCCGTGCTCCTCCAGATATCTGGCCACTTTCAAGTACTCAAATGTAGATATAGGCCTGTTTATTTCGGGGAACTCAGCTGCCCTCCCAAGGGGCGTATATTGGCTCATAATGCTGAGCACCACATTGTCTCCATAGGTGGATGCTATGTAGTCGATTACGTCCAGGGTATCTCCCCTGTCGTGGGGCAAGACCAGGTGTCTCACTATGACGCCGCTGGTCATTATCTCGCTCTGATTAAAGCGTGGCTTACCCACCTGTCTATACATTTCGGCAATGGCGGCCACGGCAACCTCAAAGTAGTCTCCCGCATCCGAGTAGCGCTGTGCTAACTGGCTGCTTACGTACTTCATATCAGGCAGATATATGTCTATCAACCCCTCCAGGCTTCTCAGCGTCTCTACTCTGTCATATCCGCTGGTGTTGTATACCACCGGCAGATGGTCAGGTCTGCTCCTGTATATCCTGAGAGCCTCCCTGATGCCGTGCACATAGTGAGTGGGGTTTACCAGGTTGATGTTGTTTGCCCCCTGATCCTGTAGCTCACAGAATATCTCGGCGAGCCTCTCCGGGGTAATAGCCGCTCCTTTCCTCATGTGGCTGATGCTGTAATTTTGACAGAACACACAGTTCAGAGAACAGCCGGAGAAAAACACAGTTCCGCTGCCATGGGGTAGCCCCTGAGCCTCTCGTTCTTCCCTCTGATCCGGGTCGCCACTGATAACAGGCTCCTCGTAATAGTGCAGTGCTGCTCTGGCCGCATAAATAACAGAGGGCATCTTGCAGTAGCCCTCTCCCCCCTCGGGCGTCCTCAATGCGTGACACCTGCGGGGACACAAATCACATATGAAGCTGTCCGGATTAACCGCCATATCTTATATCCAATTCTGGCCCCATAATCATCCTGATCTCTCCTAAACCCTTGTCCAGCTTGGTCCTCAGCGTCTGGTTTGCATAAGGGTAATCGGTAAGATCTCCCGATTCATAGGCATCCAAAAGCTTGTATGTATCTATCAGCTGATATCTGGGGTATTTGTCGCTCCAATTGCCATTGTCATAGGCATCATACATGTACAATGGAGTGTAGGAAACCTCCTCTATTACGGCACGAGATCCGGCCTCCTTAGACATTTTTATGTTTAAGAGCACTGTGTCATAGGTGTATTCATAGTCCATTGTAGACAAGAAATTTCCCAAGCAGTAGCACAAAAAGCCTGTGCCAGTGGTTCCGTCCGGATATGTAACCTGTCTGTATTCCATGGGTTGCGGCACGTGGGCATGTCCACCCAGCACCAATGTGACGCCATGGTCGAACAGGTAGTCAGCCACCTGCTTCTGCCTATTGTTTCCCGCAATATCGTATTCGTCTCCCCAGTGCATATAGAATGCAATAAGGTCCGCGTTCTTTTCCTGGGCCTTGGCAATACAGTAGTCTATCCTGCTATAATCCGGTATCATACCTTCTCTTGCCCAATCCACTGTGAAGTAGTTAACTGCATAGCTCTCAGACACCTTACCCCAGTTTGTATTGTAGGTCATGGCCACTACAGCCACCGAAATACCACCCACATCCACCACAGTCACAGGGTCATCGTAATATGCCTGGCTTGTGAATGTGCCGCTGTGGCTAATTCCGACCCTGTCCAGCACCTCTATAGTGCGAGCCAATCCATTGTAGCCCGAGTCCACCGCGTGATTGCTGGCAGTGCTGAGAAAATCTATGCCTGCATCCCTTAGGTTATATGCCAGTTCGTCCGGAGAAATAAAGTCCGGATATCCCGAGTAATTCCCGGTGCCATCGAAGGTGGTTTCCAGGCAAGCCATAGCATAGTCTGCATCACTTAATAGCGGTGCCACATCCTCAAGTATGTAGGAAAAATCGTATTTAGATGTGGTGCTGTTGTAGGACTGATTATATAGTCCCATGTGCATAACAATATCCCCCGCCACTACCAAATCAGCAGTAATCACGGGGACAGGAGTAACTGTAGGTGTCGGTTCAGGTGTGAGCGCTGGCGTTGTGGTGGGCGTTGGCTCAGGAGACGGAGTACCATTTTGAATTAACAAGGTAGGAGTTGGCGTTTGGTCGCCGTCCTCTCTATTTTGTGGCTCCCAATAATAGCCCATGTACGCGGAAATTCCTAAACATACGATTATTGCCAATATAAACAAACGCCTAAGGGCCTTCATATCAACCTCTATTGGAAAACAATCTCACCAAAATCGCTTGGTCTGTGAAAGTCGGGGGTCTCCGACGTCACAGGATTCCAGCTACCATAGTGGGGCAATCTGGTGTCATCGCCGCACTTGTAGAAATTGCAGCGCATTACATTGCCCGGAGCAGGAGCAAAGTTCGGAAATATAGTCGACAGCCAGGTAAAGGGAATGACGTAGCTGACAGACCACTTGTCTGCCTGAACCTTGGCCCTGATATCCATCTCGGCGGCGGAGGGTCTCTTGACCTGCTTGCGCTCATGTCTGTCCTCGCCCAGTCCCAACAATAGTGTGCCCTTGGAATTCATTTCAAAATTGAGATACCTGGGATCATTTTCCGGATCGGGCTGCACAAAGAATTCCACACAGCTGTCCTTGTAAACAGGGTCGTTGGGAAGATTGTATATGCTGCGAGGCATGCTCTCCTCAACCTCAAATCGAATCCTCATTGCCTCGTCGTCATAGCACATCTGGACCTGAACCTTGGGGCTGTAGTCGTTGTCCATCCACATGTAGTTAAGGATCTCCGTCTTTTCGGCCTTCTCCCAGAAGAACTTCTTGGTGCAATCGAGTTTGTTAATCCTATACATGGCTCCCTCCTACTTGTTCCAGTAAATCTCATACCAGGAATCCCACAGGTATGTCACAAAGGCTGCAATATTGTCGGTGCCGTTGGGATTAGCTCCATGGGTGATGGAAACGATGTATTCGTTGTTGTCTCCGGCGGTATTCTCAAAGATATCGGAACCATACATGTTAAATCCGTAGATGTGCTCCTTACCGTCATTGTCCTCCAGCAACAGAGTGGAGTCTGCCTCCATGGCTATGGCCACCTGTTCATCTGTCAAATACTCGTCCAAGGGGATCAAAATGCCGTATCTGACCAGGTACTTGTACTGGGGGTAGTCGGTGACAACCACGTCTACCTCCTTGGTAGCCAGCATTGCGTTAAACTGAGATCTGCTCTCGGTATTGTCTGCAATCAGGTCTGATACCAGCAGAATACGAACATCCACAGACAGTTCGTCTCCGGTGGCGTTCCTGAATCCCTTCTCCAAATCGGTTTCCAGCGACTGGTCCTCCACAAAAGCTCCGTAGAATATCAAATTAAGGTCGGCCTCCTCCTTGGTTGCAATGGAAATAATGCCCCAGATCAGGAAAATCGCAAAGAATACCGACACCAAAATAATAGCACGGTTGTAGTACCAGAAGTTCTTGGCCTTCTCCTTGGCAATATATGCATTGCGCTCGTCCTCATCCTCGATCTTGTCCGCCTCACTGCGGGTATCTATATTCATGAGGCAGTTGTAGGCCTCCTGTATTTCATTAAAGCTGACAGGCCTGTCCATGCCATTTGGAACATAGGCGTCGTCTGCGTTGCGGCATCACTTTGCCAGAATGCCAAACTTGTAGTTTATCTCCTGTTCTGTGGCACTTGGCTCTATTCCAAAAATCTTAAGCGCGAGATCTCTATCCATCATAGTTGTAACTCCTCCAGATATAGCTGATTATGGCATGGTTGGCTAGTTTACGCAAGCAATTAGCGGTCATTTTGCCCTCTTGCCGTCTCGTGGCTACACCTGCCAAACAAGGGTGCTCGCCCATCTGCCGAATATTTTGACACAAAAAACCATATTCCCAGGTTCTGCATTACCCAAAATTAATATTTTCTGTTACAATTGTGTTTAGTGCTTGTTTCTCAGGAGATTCAATGCCCCACCCATTTAGTTTTGCGAAAGGATTCAGTTGCACATGGCTGTTCAGACCGTTTTCAAGCGATTTGAAATGAAGTACCTGCTTTCTACGGAGCAAAAAGAGCGCATTTTGCAGGCCATGGCCCCCCACATGAAGCTGGACAAATACGGGCGCACCACCATTCGCAACATCTATTTCGACACCGACGACTATCTGCTGATTCGTCGCTCCATAGACAAGCCGGCCTATAAGGAGAAGCTCCGCATACGCTGTTACAGCAAGGCCGAGTCGGACACCACTGTGTTTGTGGAATTAAAAAAGAAGTACGACCGGGTGGTTTACAAGCGACGCATATCTCTCCCTGAGGCAGAGGCCATGGATTGGCTATGCGGAGGCAATCACTGTGGCAAGCAGACCCAGATATCCGCAGAGGTAGATTACTTCATGGATTTTTACAAAACCCTGCACCCCACAGCTTTTCTCTCCTACCAGCGAGAGGCCTACTATGCCAACGACGGGTCGGATTTTCGAGTCACCTTTGACGACAACATCCTATGCAGGTTGGAGGACATATCCCTCAAGGCTGATGCCTACGGTACCCCCTTGTTGCCTGCGGGCAAGGTACTGATGGAGATCAAGGGGGCCGGCGGCATGCCGATGTGGATGGCCCACGTGCTATCGGCAGAGCAGATATTCAAGACATCCTTCTCCAAGTACGGCACAGCATACCAGACAATGATTTTTCCAAAATTAAAAGACGCGGACACTGTCCGTTCCCAGGAGGTTTCTATTAATGCATAATTTGTTTAAGGGCTTGTTCGATTCCGAATACGTAACCCACATCAGCGTCACCGATTTTCTGCTATGTATGGGCATTTCGCTGGTGTTGGGCATCATCCTGGCATTTGCCTACATGTATCGATCCAGATACACCAAGAGCTTTGTAGTAACACTGGCTCTCCTGCCCACAGTGGTGTGCGTTGTTATTATGCTGGTTAACGGAAACGTAGGTACAGGTGTTGCAGTTGCAGGCGCATTCAGTCTGGTTCGCTTCCGCTCCGTCCCCGGCAGTGCAAAGGAAATCTGCACCCTGTTCCTGGCCATGGGCTCCGGCCTGATTGCAGGCATGGGTTATCTGGGATTTGCGGTTCTCTTCACCCTGGTAATGGTCGTTATCTTCCTTCTATATTCCCGCCTGGACCTTGGAACCAAGAAGAACGAGGCCCTTTACAAGACCATGACCATCACCATTCCCGAGGACCTGGACTACACCGGAGTCTTCGACGAAATCTTTGCTGAGTACACATCCTCCTGCAGCCTGATCAGGGTCAAGACCACCAATATGGGCAGCATGTACCGCCTGACATACAATGTGGTGCTCAGGGACAGCTCCAAAGAAAAGGAAATGATCGACAAACTCCGCTGCCGCAATGGCAACCTGGAGATCTCCGTATCTCAGCAAGAGAACATCGTAGCTGAGCTGTAATGCGAAGATAAATTCTAGAAGTAAAGCAACCCCTCATTGCCATGTGACAGTGAGGGGTTTTGTTATATCTCCCATTTCTCCTAGGCCCAAGTCTTCCACACACCAGGAGCATACCCAACGGTGGCCTGTTTGCCATTGCGCACCACAGGGGTCATGATGACCTGCTGATTCTCCAGCAATTTCTCCTCCTGTTCCGATGGGGCAATATATGTAATCAACGCCAGTGCATCCTTGTCTTTGCACTCCTGGTTAATGAGAGCCTGCAAGCCGCCCACTGCCTGACAAACGCTGCGGAGTTCTCCCTTGCTCATTCCCTTGTCGCAAATGTCAATGTACTGCACACGAATGCCTCGCTCCTTAAAGTAGCGCTGTGCCTTCTTGGTGTCATTGCATTTTTTTGTGCCAAAAATCTGTATGTTCAACGGGGCGTTCTCCTGTAGAATTTGTGTCGTTATGGGATAAGTATTGCAATTTATATCTCAAACATCAAATCGTGGTAACCCACAGTCCTGGTATCCCAGCGGTCATGTTCTCCGTCGCAGTTAGGGTAGTTGTCTATCCATTCTACTATTGCAAAGCTGATGGTGATAGTATTCCCCTCCACCTTGCAGCATACCTCCTGGTACACCTGCTTGCCATCCTCCTCGGCGGGCACTTTTCCAGAGGCAATGAGCTCGTTCTCCATGTTGTACAGGTCCACGCTTCCCTTGGCCTCTATAACGGCCACAACGCCTTCCTTTTTAAACAGGATTGCTGTCTCCGAAATATAGCCATTGGCTATTTGAAAGCGATTCTCGCCACTATCCTTTTCGCTATTAAACACAATGTCAATTTTTCTTTCCATTGCTACTCTCCTCCTTCAATAACTATCATATACCATCTTACACTTTGTCACAACAAAAAAGGACCTGCATACGCATTTGTATGCAGGTCCTTTTATTTAACGATTAATACAACTTTGCTCCGGCAGGGATGCGCTCGTCGACCATCAGCAGGTGGAGCTTTTCCTCTCCCTCCTCGTTGTGGATAGCAGACAGTAACATGCCGCAGGACTCGATGCCCATCATTGCTCTGGGAGGCAGATTGGTGATGGCAATTAATGTCTTGCCGATAAGCTCCTCAGGCTCATAGTAGGCATGGATGCCGCTAAGTATTGTGCGGTCTGTGCCTGTTCCATCGTCCAGGGTGAACTGCAGCAGCTTCTTGGACTTCTTAACTGCCTCGCAGGCCTTGACCTTAACTGCACGGAAGTCGCTCTTGGAGAATGTCTCAAAGTCCACGCAATCCTGGAACAGTGGCTCGATTTCTACCTTGGAGAAGTCAATAACCTCAGGCTTGGTCTCCTCCACAACCTCAGCAACTGCCTTGGGTGCTGCGGTCTCGCCCTTAGGCATATCCAACGGTTTCATTGTGGGGAACAACAAAACGTCCCTGATGCTGTACGAGTCTGTGAGGAACATAACCAGCCTGTCTACACCCAGTCCCATACCGCCTGTCGGAGGCATACCTACCTCCATGGCATTGATGAAGTCGTCATCCATCATGTTGGCCTCCTCATCGCCTGCCTCACGCCTGCGAACCTGGTCCATAAAGCGTTCCTTCTGGTCGATGGGGTCGTTAAGCTCAGAATATGCATTGCACAACTCACGGCCAAACACAAATCCCTCAAAGCGCTCTGTCAAATCGGGGCGTGTATTGCTGCGCTTGGTCAGCGGAGATACCTCCACAGGATAGTCGCACAGGAATGTGGGAGCAATCAGCTTGTCCTCAACATATGCCTCAAAGAATGCAACCAGAATCTCTCCCCTGGTCATGCCCTCCTTGTATGTTGGCAAATCCTTGGCCTTGGCAACTGCATCTGCCTCCTCGTTGGTATGGATGGTTGAGAAATCAACGCCTGTGTACTCCAGAACAGCCTCCTCCATTGTGAGTCTGCGCCATGGAGGCTTAAAGTCGATCTCTGTGCCCTGGTAAATTACCTTAGTTGTGCCCAAAACTCTCTGAGCAATGGATGCAACCATATTCTCTGTCAGCTCCATCATACCCTTGTAATCAGTATATGCCTGGTAGAGCTCAATGGACGTGAACTCGGGATTGTGCTTAATATCCATGCCTTCGTTGCGGAAAATACGGCCAATCTCGTATACCTTGTCCATACCGCCTACGATGAGCCTCTTGAGATACAGCTCTGTGGCTATACGCATATACATATCGATATCCAGAGTGTTGTGGTGTGTGATAAAGGGTCTGGCAGAAGCACCACCGGGGATAGTGTTGAGAACAGGTGTCTCAACCTCGATGAATCCCCTGTCATCCAGGAATCTGCGCATCTCTGTGATAACGCGGCTACGTGTGATAAATGTTTTCTTTACCTCGGGATTTACGATAAGGTCCACATATCTCTGTCTATATCTCAGGTCGTTATCCTTGAGGCCGTGCCACTTCTCAGGCAATGGCTGCAGTGACTTACACAGCAAGGTAACCTCTGTGGTGTGAATGGAAATCTCGCCTGTACGGGTCTTGAAGACCTTACCAACTACACCCACAATATCGCCGATATCTGTCCTCTTAAAATCGTCGTATGCATCCTTGTCCATATCGTTGATGCTGACGTACAACTGAATGCGGCCCTGGGTATCCTGGATGTTGGCAAAGGAAGCCTTGCCCATGATTCTCTTGGACATAATACGTCCGGCCATGCGAACCTCTTTGTCCTCATACTCCTCGTAAGCAGCCTTAATGTCCTGGCTATATGCTGTGATGTCGTAGGACATTACCTTGAAGGGGTCTTTACCTGCGTCCTGCAGGTCCTTGAGCTTCTGTCTGCGAACTCTCAGGATTTCGTTTAACTCCTCCTGAGTCTGCTCGGGAATATTCTCATTTTCTGCCGGAACCTTTGCTCTGATATCTTCGCTCATTTAATTACTCCTGGTCTATAGATTGAGCATGGCGGTAGTCTGTCCGACTCCGCCAAGCACGTTTAGCTAATGTATTGTCGAAATAGGTGGATTATCTGGTAATCTCCAAAATCTTGAAGATAACCTTGCCGCCGGGAGTGATAACCTCTACGGTCTCGCCGACCTTCTTGCCCATGAGAGCTGCACCTACGGGGGACTCCATGGAAATGTTGTTGTCGCCTGTCTCCTCGGAGCCAACCATCTTGTATGTGATCTCCTCGTCAAACTCCTGGTCATATACCTTAACATAGGAATACATACCTACCACATCGCTGGGGAAATCCTCCTCGCTGATAATCTCAACATTGCGGAGAATGGCCTCGATCTCGAGGATACGACCCTCAACGTGGGACTGCTCATTCTTGGCATCCTCATACTCGGAGTTCTCCGACAGGTCGCCAAAGGATCTGGCAACCTCAATACGCTCCGCCATCTCTCTGCGCTTGGGGCCCTTGAGATACTCGAGCTCCTCCTCCAGCAGCTTAACGCCCTTAACTGTCATTTTCTTCGGCTTCATAGAACTCATAATAACCTCCAAATAGTGGGATACCTATCACCCCACAATGGTTGCATATTATATTATAACAATGTACTCTCGTCAACACGGTAATAGGCGCCCTATCGGCCCTCTGGCTAGTCCTCTCCCTCCAGCTCATCACGAGCAGCACTTACCAAAATCTGGTCTCCTGGGCTAAGGGTGAGCTTTCTGCCCATATACTTGCGGCAGACCGCCAGCATCTCCTGGGAAGGCTGGAACAAAACCAGTGTCCTCTGTCCCTTGTATGCTCCAATGAAGTAATATATGTCATCTGCTCTAAGGTCAGATACAGCCTCAACTCTGTTGGGAATGTTGTCCCATGCGGACATATGTGCATTGGCATTGTAGGGAGCCATCTCCTCTATCTGGGACAGAGAACCACTAAATACCCGCACCCGCTTCCTCTGACCGCGAATGCTATCTATATCTATGTCTCCCAGAGTAATTGCATACTCGTATTCCATATATATCATCTTGATTGCGTAGTACATGGCGTATCCTATTACTACAACTAATGCAGCACCCAGTGCCAGAAACCTAACCGGCAGAAATTTCAATATAACAAAGATCACCAAAGCTGCAGCCACAGGCAGAGCGCACATCATGGCATAATCCCTGTTGTCCTTGCGCTTAATAACCAGCTTCTCTATATATTGTGACGGATTCATAATGTCCTCCTCTGTTCCATAATGAGAGTATTATAACCCAAAAGATGTAAAGTTTCTATTAAGTTCGGGAGTTTCCATCCAGAAGCCCCACTTAACAAATAAGGGAGCCGCCCCTCGCGAAGCAACTCCCTATCTCGCTATTAAACAGTAGCAGTATGGCTTATCTTACAGAAAGCTCTGCAGCCTTGCCCTCGCTGCCCAGAACGTTCTTGATCTTGTGAGTAACAACGTCCTTAACATTAGCGCGGCCAACCTTGATGTAATCTCTGGGGTCGAACTTTGCAGGATCTGAGCAGAATACTGAGCGAATACCTGCTGTCATACCCAGTCTCAGGT
Source organism: Clostridia bacterium (assembly GCA_017501105.1). GTDB lineage: Bacteria > Bacillota > Clostridia > RGIG7378 > RGIG7378 > RGIG7378. The sequence goes on from JAFVXO010000084.1 coordinate 10,252, forward strand.
CGGAGTCGATGTTGATCTTACATACAGCATTGCGTGCTGCCTGACGAAGCTGATCCTCGGGGACGCCGATAGCGTCTGCCAGCTTGCCGCCGTTCTCGTTGATAATCTTAACATACTCCTGAGGAACAGAAGATGCACCGTGCAGAACGATGGGGAAAGCAGGAAGTCTCTTTGCAACATCATCAAGGATGTCGAAACGGAGCTGGGGCTTGGTGCCGGGCTTGAACTTGAATGCGCCATGGCTTGTGCCGATAGCAATAGCCAGAGAGTCAACACCTGTGCTCTTAACGAACTCCTCTACCTGCTCGGGGTTGGTGTAGCTGGAATCCTCTGCACTAACGTTAACGTCATCCTCAACGCCTGCCAGTGTGCCCAGCTCAGCCTCTACAACAACGCCGTGGTCATGTGCATACTCAACAACAGCCTTGGTAATTGCGATGTTCTCCTCGAAAGGCTTGGAGGAAGCATCGATCATAACGGAAGTAAAACCGCCCTTAATGCAGGAAACGCAGGTCTCGTAGTCAGGACCATGATCCAGGTGGAGAGCGATAGGGAGATCGGGATAGATCTCGGTAGCTGCAAGTACCAGGTGTCTCAGGTACTCGGGCTTAGCGTACTTACGTGCGCCTGCAGAAGCCTGAAGAATAACGGGTGAATTCAACTCAGCAGCTGCCTCGGTAATGCCCTGAACAATCTCCATGTTGTTTACGTTGAAAGCGCCGATAGCGTAACCGCCCTCATATGCCTTCTGAAACATTTCTTTTGTAGTAATAAGTGACATACATGTATCTCCTATCATTGAATACTATGGTGATGCAGATTCGCACTACCACCGCATATTGTACATTAGTACCCTCTATTTGTCCACCAATATTTACAGGAACTGCCACATCTTCCCTTGAAAAAAGCAAAGAAAGAGAACCAACGCTTTCACGTTGGTTCTCTTATAAATATCCGGCATGTATCTATCTTCCCGGGCCGTCTCCAGCCACGTATTGTCGACGTATGGAGCCTTAACTACTGTGTTCGGTATGG
>JAFVXO010000085.1 GCA_017501105.1 Clostridia bacterium
AAGACAGGGCGTGGCCGCAGTGGCTATGGTTCTCCTAAATGCAGCCATCAAGGAACAGGCGGTTTTGGCATATGGTTTTGCTGACGATGCAGTGTCAGCCATGACCATAGTAAATAAGATAATGGGCTTTGCCGGATCGGCTTTGATAGGCTTCGGGCAGGGATTTCAGCCGGTATGTGGATTTAACTACGGCGCAGGCAAGAACGACCGTGTTCGCAGGGCTTTTTGGTTCTGCTGCAAGGTGGGATTCCTGTGTCTGCTTGTGCTGTCGGCAGTGGGGGCCCTGTTTGCCTACGATGTAGTGCTCTTCTTTAAAGACTCACCCCAGGTTGCCCAGATTGGCAGGGATGCCCTGAGACTACAATGCATTATGTTCCCATTCATGGCATATACGGTTATGGCAAATATGATGTTGCAGACAATGGGGCTGTCATTTAAAGCTACCATGTTGGCTCTGTCCAGGCAGGGAATGTTCCTGATTGCAGCGGTTTTGGTGTTGCCGGGTTTATTTGGATTTACAGGTGTGCTGTTGTGCCAGCCTGTGGCGGATGTGCTGTCATTGTTGTTGGCAATACCCGTTACACAGCAGGTTCTCCGCCGGGAATTGGCTTCTGCCGCCTAGTAGAGAATGTTAGCATAATGGTGTAAAATATATGTATAAAAGACATTTTGCCTTTTGTATCTGCAAAATGTACCACAGAGTTGAGGAGGAACAACAATGAAGACAAAACAAATTATCAGCCTTGTGGTTGCAGTGGCCCTGTTTGTGCTGACAGGAGTTGCCAGCGTGATGAGTTGGAAGGACGTTAACGAATACAACGCATCTCGATCTATAGACATGTTGGCGCAACTCACAAGAGGGAGAGTGGCACTGCCATCGGGTGAATACCTGGCTATGATTGCAATTCACGGCACCATTCAGGCAGGTACTACTGTGGATTCTCTCTATGGCGGCGCCACATACGATCACAATTACTATCTGGACCTGATCGACATCCTGATGACTGACGAGGACTGTCAGGGTATCATCCTGGACATCGATAGCCCTGGAGGAACGGTTTACGAGACAGACGAACTGTACCTGAAGCTCATGGAGTTCAAGGCTGTCACGGAGAAGCCTATTTACGCCTATTTCCGCAGCTATGCCTGCTCCGGAGCGTATTATCTGGCTATGGCTGCAGACGAAATCTATGCAAACAGGAACTCCACCACAGGATCTATTGGCGTTATCATCACCACATACAACTATTCCGAGCTGTTGGACAAGATTGGAGTGGATTCTATCAGCATAGCCAGCGGTGACAACAAGACCATGGGTTCTGCCGAGGAGGAGATGACCGAGGAACAGAGGGCCATCTATCAGGCAATTGTAGATGAGAGCTACGACCAGTTCGTGAGCATAATTGCTGAAGGACGCGGCATGGATGAGGCTACAGTCAGGGCTATTGGAGACGGCCGTATTTACACAGCTACCCAGGCACTTAATCTGAACATGATCGATGGTATATGCACTGCTGACGATTTTTACGCAAGCATGTGGGAGATTGCCGATGTGGCAGACCTTAACAACTATGTAGACAATTCCTTGCTGAGCATTCTTGGCTTCACAGCGGATGTTTTGTCGCCCAAGTCCGAGTCCCAGTATACACTGGAATGGATTAATTCTTTAGAAAGTGGGGTGCCCATGTATGTCTACCTTGGACAATAACGATATCAGATTAGACAATAATGAAATGCCCCAGGAGGAGAGTTTTCAGGTAATGCCGGAAACGGAGGCTGTGGAGAACTGCCAGGAGAACGGTAAGGCAGAGGTTGTAAATGTCGAGGAACCTGCTGCTATGGAGATCGAGGAATCCGCAGTTGTAGAGACAGAGGAGCCTGTAGAGGAGCAGACTCAGGAGCAAGTCGAAACGGAAAATGTTCCCGCAATTGAACCAGCAACAGAAGAACCTGCCGAGACCACGGCAGAAGAGCCCATAGAAGAGCCCGCCGAGACTACAGTAGAGGAGCCTGAGCTTATAGAGCAGACAAACAGAAACTACGCCGGATTCTTTCCCCGCATGATTGCCTTTGGCGTGGATAGCCTGTTGGCTTTTTTGGTGGGCTTGCTATTCAAGTTACTCCCGCTCGTTGTTGAGGTGGTGGGAGTCTATGACCCTACGCAGCCTCTGTTGTTTACATTTAGCGCATATGACATTATTGCATATGTGGGAGCTACTCTCTACTTTGTGCTGCTCACTTATTTCAAGGGCGCAACTATTGGCAAGAGGCTTATGAACCTCAAGGTTGTGACACTGAGCACCAGAGGCAAATTCCTCGATATTCTCTTCAGAGAAACCATTGGCAGATATCTGTCATCCATTCTATGCATTGGTTATGTTGTTGGCGGCTTCGATATCGAGAGGCGTTGCTTCCATGACTCATTGGCAGACACTAGGGTAGTGTATAACGTTAAGACATGATTGCACTTTGGATAATATTATCTGTTCTGGGAATTGCGGCAATTGCTATAGCTGCCATTAGCGCCTACTTTTTTGTAAGTGTTATTGGACGCAAGGGTATCAGGGTAGACCTATCTGAGGGGATGCCTCCAGAGGGTACTGCTTGGCACAAATACTACGATATGATCAAGGCCAGCATCGATTATCTTAACTGCCCCGAGAGGCAGGAGATAGTAAGCATCAGGTCGGATGATGGATTGACCTTGAAGGGCAGATTGTACACAAATTTGGACAAATCCAACAATTTCATCCTGTTTATGCATGGTTGGAAGAGTACAGGCTTTAACGATGGAGCAGTTATTGTTGAATACTACGTCAAACAGGGATACAACGTGCTCTTGGTGGACCAGAGGAGCCGAGGGATGAGCCAGGGCAAATACGCCTGCTTTGGTATCAAGGAGCGATATGACTGCCTGGCATGGGTGAACTACCTGAACAATCGCTATGGCAAGGACAATATCAAAATCGTGTTAGAGGGCATTTCTATGGGGGCATCCACAGTTATGATGGCTACAGGTCTGGATTTGCCGGACAATGTGGTGGGACTCCTGGCAGATTGCGGCTTTACATCTCCATATGAACAGTTCAGACATGTTGCCCGCAAATCTATGAAGGTTCCTGCGTTCCCTTTGCTAAATGTATTTGGTCTGTATTGCAGAATCCTTGCAGGCTTTGACATCAGAGCCTGCGATACTCGGGACACCCTCAGCAGGAGCAAACTGCCAATTGCAATGATTCACGGGGGAGACGACCGGTTTGTGCCAACATCCATGTCGGTTGAGAACTACGAGGCTGCCGCTGGAGAGAAGTTTCTCAAGGTGGTGCCCGGAGCGGGGCATGGAGTGGCATATCTCGCCGACCCAGAGGGCGTCTTGACTTATTTAGACGAATTTCTCAAAAAATGCTTTTGAAAGAGTCTATAGGGTCTTTATTTTTTTTAAAAAATACCTTATACTGTTTCCATAATTATGCCTTGATTGGTTTTAACAGGAGGATTTTATGAAGAAGTTTTTATCCGTTCTCTTGGTTGTAACTATGATTGTTATGGTTTCCTCCACAGCATTCGGTTATACACTGTACGGCTTTGAGAAGCCTAAGAACGCATCTATGTGGCAGGAGCACTGGTACACAGATTGTACTCTCCGTCACGTAACAGCTGAGCTCAGCTCTGAGCAGGTAAAGAGCGGTACCAGCTCTATGAAGATTACTGCTCCTGCAGGTGAGGAGGAGTTTGCACAGTTCGGTATCTGGTGCGACAAGAGCTACCTTACATTTGTTACCAATGACATGGTTTTCGACTGCGACATCTACATTCCCGAGGATAGTAATGTAAGCCGCGTTGTGTTCTACATATGTGATGATTCCTGGGATTATTTCGCATTCGGCGAGTACACTCCTGAGGAGTGGGATACTTGGGTTTCCCTTAGCGAGGTTTATGATTACCTGTACTACGCTGACTATGCAGACAATGATGGTGTTATGCCCGCATACTTCATCATCGAGTGCGACACTATTGACAACACAGAGGATGCATATTTCTATGTAGACAACTTCTACTTCGGCACAGAGGCTGATCGCGACGAAGCTTTCCTGGGTGGTGAGAAGGTTGATATTCCTGTCGAGCCGACTGGGGATGTGACAACTGACGTTACAGAAGACGCAACAACTGACGTTCCCGGAACAAATAACAACACAACAGGCAATGAGGACGATTCCAATGACATGACAATGTGGATTATCGTTGGCGCAGTAGTAGCTGTTGCAGTAGTAGCTGCTGTTGTAGTTATCGTAGTTGCTAAGAAAAAGAAGTAATATAGTTTGATTAGCTTGAGGGCGTTTTGTGGCGCCCTCGTTTTTTTAGGAGGATAAAATGAAGAAGATTTTGGCAGCATTGCTGGTTTTGGCATTGTCAGTTTCCATCTGTTCAACAGCCTTCGGTGCAACTATCCTTGGCTTTGAGGATCAGGTCAGCTTCAACAAGACAACCGTAGGCAGCCAGTACTATCGTAAGAGCAGAGTTTCTGTAGAGAACGATATCGTTAAGTTCGGAAACTACTCTGCTAAGATTTCAGCACCCAAGTACTATTTCGCCGGAAATGCAGAGGCAGAGGCCGGCTATGTTCTCGAGTTCAGTGCAATGATGGATGTCCACGCCCTTGAGATTGAGGACGAGAGTTTGTTCGATATGTACTTCTATTTTCCTGCAGATTGCAATATCGATACAGTTACAATCAAGGCCCTTGACAAGGCTCAGGAAGAGCTTGTTTCCATCGACGTTTTGGTTAACGAAGAGGAGGGTACATGGCTCTCACTGTACGAGTATTGGGGAGAAACCCTTGATCACCAGGACAACATGGATATCAATAGTATCTTCTACCTCGGATTCTATGGTGTAACACTTGATGGCGAAAAGGATGCAGCCTTCTATGTTGACAATATTTTCTTCGGCTCCGAGTCTGAGCATGAGAAGTATCTGGAAAACCCCGCAGCAGCAGTTCCTGTAGTAGATAATACAGATACAAATGTTCCCGGCGGTTCTTCTGACCCAACAACAGATGTCAACGACAACAACGACACTACTGAAGACGAGGGTAGCGGTCTTGATACCACAACCATCGTTTGGATTGCAGTTGCTGCAGTTATTGCAGTTGCACTTGTAGCCGCTATCGTTTTGGTTATTAAGAAGAAAAAGTAATCTATTATGAACTTTCGGCTCTCATTCAAATAGGAATGGGAGCCTTTTTTATCATTATGAGTAAATTTGTTTTGGCTTCCGCATCTCCGCGAAGGAGAGAAATACTAGATACAATCGGTATAAAGTACACTGTGAAGGTGTCGGACTACGACGAAAGTACCACCCCTGCAGGCCTGTCTCCGGAGGAACTGGTCAAGTTCAACGCTGTCTGCAAGGGCAAGGCTGTTGCAGATGAGCTTAGGGGAACGGATGCAGTGGTTATTTCCTGTGACACAGTGGTCACTATGCCTGATCAGGACGGAGACAGAGTGCTGGGAAAGCCAGTAGATGAACAGGATGCAATTGAGACTCTTTCCATGTTGTCCGGCAACACTCACAGAGTATATACAGGACTGGCAATTACCTTTGCCGATACAGGAGAGAGCATCTGCTGTGTAGACCAGGCGGATGTGACATTTAATGTCATGAGTTCCGAGGAAATCGTGTGGTATGTATCTACAGGAGAACCTATGGACAAGGCCGGTAGTTACGGTATTCAGGGAATCGGTGCACGTTATATTAAGGGGCTTAATGGCAACTACCATACCGTAATGGGACTTCCTTCCGGCATGCTCTATGGTATGTTGAGGGACAGAGGCCTGCTGTAGGAGAGAACCATCACAGCGAGAATTTTACAGGCTTTTACAATTTGTGGCTAAAATATAAATCTTCGTCTTTACAAATGAAGATTACTGGTTTATAATAGCGCCGTTGCGCACCTGTAGCTCAGCTGGATAGAGCAACTGCCTTCTAAGCAGTAGGTCTGGCGTTCGAATCGCCACAGGCGCACCAATAGATACGACAATCTTCGAGAGGAGATTGTCGTTTTTCTATTTTTAGACAATTTTGTGCTGGGAGGCGGGAGAAACAGGAGATAATCCAGAGGGCCATTTCGGTGCTTTTCTCTTTACACAACAGGTCCAAACAATTAGAATAAAACCTATGTAAATAGGGCGGAGGCATTATATATGAAGACAGTGGCTGTTATTTTTGGCGGACAATCCCAGGAGCACGAGGTTTCCTGCAGATCTGCATTAGCAGTGCTTAACAATCTGGATAGATCCAAGTACACACCGGTTAGATTTGGTATTAACAAGTCCGGAGATTGGCTGCTGTACCAGGGCGAGGATGAAAACATTACTGATGGTAAGTGGCAGGATAAGGCTGACGTCCAGGGGTTGGGTCAGTTTATCAGCATGTGCCGTGAGGGCGCTATCGACGTGATTTTCCCTGTGTTGCATGGCCCCAATGGAGAGGACGGCACTATCCAGGGACTATTTGAGATGCTGGGCGTCCCCTACGTGGGGTGCGGAGTTTTGAGTTCAGCGGCCAGCATGGATAAGGTCTACACCAAGACAATTGTCTCCACCACCAATGTGCCCCAGTGCAAGTTCTGCCAGGTCAGGAGAGCAGATATGGATGCAAATGCAGAGGCTATTTGCAGTGAGATTGAGGGTAAGCTGGGCTATCCCTGCTTTGTCAAGCCTGCCAATGCAGGTTCTTCTGTAGGTATTTCCAAGGCCGAGAACAGGGAAGGATTGATTGATGCGCTGAACAATGCTTTGATTTACGACTCCAAGGCTATTGTGGAGGAATTTGTCAAGGGCAGCGAGATCGAATGTGCCGTGCTGGGCAATGACAATCCCCAGGCCTCAGGCGTTGGAGAGGTTGTGCCCTGCAACGATTTTTACGACAATGATGCTAAATATAACAGGGGAGACGATTCAGTTATCTGCATTCCTGCCAATATGAATCCTGCCCTTGCTCAGCAGATCAGAGAATATGCCATTGAGGTGTACAAGGTCATGGACTGC
>JAFVXO010000086.1 GCA_017501105.1 Clostridia bacterium
CTGTGGCAGGCTGAGCAGGCTATGACTCATGGCATACACATATATACAGTGTTTATGGGCGGAAACTCCAGGGCGGCCCAAATAGCCTCCCAAATTTCTGTTTCGGGAGAATGTTTTGCGATTGGAGACAATCTACAGTCCCAGGAGAAAATAGAACGGACTGTGGCAGCTGTCTTGTCTGGTATTGATACGAGAGGAAAGGGAGAATTAATCAATGAAGATGGAAATTGAACGCAGCAGATGTATGGCGTTGGTGAAATTGACAGGAGAATTAGATCACCACGCATGCGAGAAAATACGAGAGGATTTGGATGGCATACTGAGAATGTCTTCTACCAAGGCCATGGTTCTGGACATGTCAGGCGTTAGCTTTATGGACAGCTCAGGCATGGGACTGCTGTTGGCCCGCAGCAGATTGGCAGCAGACAGGAGTGTTTCTCTGGTTATTGCGGGAGCCACACCGGAGGTTGGCAAATTGATCTGCATGGTTTCTCTGGACAAGCAGGTTCCCCTGTTTGATACGGCGGAACAGGCACTGGAATATGTGAAAAACGAAAGGGAACAGGTACGAATCAATGGCTGAAACAAACAGACTTTACGCTGAACTTCCTGCAATATCCATTAACGAGAGCGTCAGCAGAGTAATGATCTCGGGGTTTTTGATGAACATACGGGGCGTAACTGTGGGAGAAATCGAAGAGGTCAAGGTTGCTCTGTCCGAGGCTGTAACCAATGTCATTCTTCACGCCTATCCCGAGGACGACAAAGGAAAAATCTACATCAAGGCAATTTTGGACGGAAACCAACTAACCCTAAAGGTATGGGACAAGGGCTGTGGCATACCCAATCTGACCAGGGCTATGGAACCTATGTTCTCCGGATCCGGCAGCGCGGAGCGGACAGGCATGGGATTTACGGTAATGCAGTCCTTTATGGACGGATTGGACGTACGATCTTCTGTGGACTCCGGCACTTCGATTGTAATGACTAAACATTTGGGCATCGGTACATAAAATCGGTCTATTGACCTGATTGGAGGGTAGGATGTCACAAAAAAAGGAAAATACCGCAGATCTCAGGTTGGCAGCACAGGGAGACAGAGGTGCCAGAGCCAGAGTTATTGAGGACAACATGGGGCTGGTGGGCAGTGTGGTTCGCAGGTACATGGGAAAGGGCTGGGAGTACGAGGATTTGTTCCAGATAGGTTCTATGGGCCTCATAAAGGCTGTAGACCGATTCGATCCCAACTACGGCGTGTGTTTCTCGACCTATGCAGTTCCCATGATTATGGGCGAAATAAAGCGCTATATGCGGGATGACGGGATGATTAAGGTCAGTCGTCCCCTGAAAGAACTATATATAAAACTGCGTAAGGCCAGAGACGAGATAATGGCGCAGACCGGAGAGGATCCTGCAGTGGAGGAATTGGCGTCCCTGTTGGGGGTAACTCCTGAGGAAGCATGTCTTGCACTGGAGGCAGGTTGTGCTCCGGAATCCCTGGAAAACACAGGCCCGGATGAGGATGGAGACGAGCTTATAGAGAGGATTTCCACCGGAGCTGAAGAGGAGGACCTGATTAGCCGCATGGATCTGTCCAGAGCCTTGGATTCACTGACTCCCATGGAGAAGAAACTGGTAACACTCAGGTATTTCAGAGATATGACCCAGGTGAATATTGCAGCCATTTTGGGCGTATCTCAGGTGCAGGTTTCGAGAATGGAGCGTCGGGTAATAGGCATTCTTCGAGAAAAAATGTGCGGATAACTGAATAATTTACTGCAATTCGGCAACCATACTCCCATAAAAACATAGGGAGAATCCGTGGTAAAGCATTATAACAAATTAAGAATTATGCTCATTGTGGAGCTATTGACAATAAGCCTGGCCCTTGGGGTGCTCTGGGCTTATTTGTTTTGGACCCAGACCAGCATCAATCTGAGCGGAGCAACCCTGGTTTATTCCGATATTTTTGGCACATTGGGAGGATAGTATGGAACTGAATATTCCAAAGGAAAAATACAAGAAGAGGGCTGATGATGCTGTTGAGAAAAGTGACATATGGGTTAATTTGCTTAAAGCTTTTTTGGTTGGAGGTATCATTTGCCTTATTGGTCAAATTATTACGGATTGTGGTTTGGCTGCTGGACTTAGTAAAACACAGGCAGGTACCACCACATCCATTTTGCTGATACTTATGTCCGCCGTTGCCACTGGATTTGGCTGGTATGACAATCTGGGCAGATGGGCAGGCGCCGGCAGTCTCTTGCCTATAACGGGATTTGCAAATTCCATCACTTCTCCAGCCATGGAATACAAATCCGAGGGCATGGTGACAGGACTGGGAGTAAGGATGTTTATCGTGGCGGGCCCAGTACTGGTATATGGAATTTCTGCGTCTATTGTGGCAGGTATTATCACATACATTGTGGGGATTATTTAGGAGGAAATATGCAGAAAGTAGGAGAAAACACCTTTTTGCTTAGCGGGAGAGTTGGCATCAACGTGCGAGCTACAGTGTCAGGCCCCATTGAAGGAACAGGCCCACTGGCGAGCAGGTTTGACAAGATATACGCCGACGAAAAGTGCGGCCAGAATAGTTGGGAAATGGCAGAGGGAACACTGCTGGGAGATGTTCTGGATTTTCTGTTGAGAAAGGGAGATTTTGTCAACAGCGATATAGATATGATTTTATCAGGGGATTTGCTTAATCAGTGTATGTCCACAGCTCTTGCCACCAGGGATCGCAACATTCCCACAATAGGCCTCTATGGAGCCTGTTCTACCATGGCTGAGTCCATGTGTCTGGCGGCTATGATTATGGATAACGGAGGAGCCGAGAATATAGTGTGTATGACGTCCAGCCACTATTGTAGTGCGGAGAAACAATTCAGGTTTCCTCTTGAGTTGGGAGGACAGAAGCCCAAGTCTGCTCAGAGTACAGTGACGGGAGCGGGAGGAAATATTTTGAGTTTGGACAAGGGCAAAACTGCAATCACCGCAGTTACCCCCGGTTGCGTCAGAGATCCCGGTGTAACGGACTCCAACAATATGGGCGGAGCTATGGCCCCTGCAGCTGCCACAACCATTGCAACACACCTGAGAGATACAGGCAGACAGCCCAACTACTACGACATGATAATCACCGGAGATTTGGGTAGTCTTGGTATGGAAATGTGTCGTCAGCTGACAGGCGAACTGGGCTACGACATATCCGGTCAGCTGCAGGATGCGGGCACCATGGTGTACCCCCAGGAAGAGACTCAAAACACATCCGGTACCAGCGGCTGTGGTTGCAGTGCGTTGGTTCTGAACTCTATTGTTCTGGACAAGATGGAACAGGGAAAGTTGGATAGGGTATTGTTTGTGGGTACGGGAGCACTGCATAGTCCTGCTCTGCTCAATGAAAAGCAACCTATTCCTGTAATTGCCCACGCAGTCAGCATTGAAAGGAGAAAGGCATAATGGACTATATGCAATATGTTTGGGCCTTTGTCATAGGTGGACTCCTGTGCGCAATAGGCCAGCTCTTGATTGATCTAACCAAAATGACAGCTTCCAGAATTATGGTGACCTTTGTGGTGGCCGGTGTAGTTCTGTCCTTTATAGGACTGTATAGGCCCTTTGCTGAATTTGCCGGGGCGGGAGCCACAGTTCCCCTTTGTGGCTTTGGCCACACCTTGTATGCAGGCGTCAGCGAGGCGGTAGCGGCCAACGGATTGTTGGGGGCATTCACAGGAGGACTGATGGCATCAGCGGGAGGTATTGCTGCTGCGGTTTTCTTCGGGCTGGTGGTAAGTGTTGTGGCAAGTCCTAAGGGTAAACACTGAGGATTGCTTTAGAGGGTGAGGGAAGTCATTTCTTCACCCTTTTATATTCATTTGTGCCCTGACTTGTAGTATAATGATAAATCGATAGTTACAGAGTCAGGCAGGTGACACGATGGCAATTGATTTGAATATAGCTCTGGTGGAGCCCAGAATTGCCGGCAATGCAGGCAATATAGTCAGAACATGTGCTGTGACAGGCTGCGGGCTACATATGGTTCGTCCTCTCGGATTTGAGATGGATGACAAGAAGCTCAAGCGAGCCGGCCTGGACTATTGGGAATATGCGGACATTCGCTACTACGACAGCGTTCAGGAACTCATGGACCAATACCCGGACTACGAATTCTACTTTGCCACCACCAAGGGAGAGCAACTCTACTCAGATGTGTCCTATCCGGACAAGTGTTTTATCCTGTTCGGACGAGAGGATGCGGGACTGCCGGAAGAACTGTTGAGGGAGCACAGAGACCACGATATCCGCATACCCATGCGACAGGGAATACGTTCCCTCAATCTGTCAAATTCTGTGGCTATTATCCTGTATGAGGCGCTGAGGCAGCATGGATTCCCCGATGAGAACTTTGTGCCAGAGCGTAGGATTTTTGATTAGTTATTTACTTCATTCCGGGAGGTTCTCATGAGAATTGGTTTGATTATCGGCGGTTCTGACTGCCAGGGCATGAATGCGGCCATCAGAGCTGTGGTAAAGACAGCAGAGGTCTACGACATTGAAGTGCTGGGATACAGGGGAGGATTTGACGGCATCCTGCAAAACAAGTTCGTCAGGTTTAATCCCGATGACGCCTCCGGCCTGCTGGACAAGGGAGGTAGTATTATTGGCACTTCTGCAAAGTGCATGCTGTACGATAACCCCGACAATCTGGATGAATATGTTGCAGTGATTAAAAAGAACATGCAGATGTTTGACGTAGGTGCCATCATTGCCATCGGAGGTGACACTACCATCGGAATGTGCAATACACTGAGTGCCAAGGGTATAAATGTGATCTGCATACCCAAGTCCGGCTGTGACGAGATATGCTGTACCGGCCGAAACCTGGGATTTATGTCCACAGTTGAGTTTGTTACTGAGTGTATCGACAATTTACATACAAATGCCGAGTCCAATCACCATGTAACCGTTCTTGAGGTAATGGGAGACAGAGTGGGCACATTGGCCCTTGAGGCAGGCATGGCCGGTGGCGCAGACGTTATATTGATTCCCGAAATAAAATACAGCATCAACAAGGTAGCCCATGCAGTACTGACCCGCAAGAATCATGGCAAGAACTTCTCCATCGTTTTGGTGGCAGAGGGGGCGATGGAACAGGGACAGGAGGCACCTGTACCAAACACAGGCGAGATATTGGCCAGCAAGTTAAGCGAGTTGACAGGAGTGGCTACGGACCTGACGGTATTGGGTAAGTTGCAGAAGGGTGGACGCCCCAACGCCTACGACCGTATATTGGCTACCAGACAGGGGGCAGCAGCGGTTGAGGCAGTGCGCAGAGGCGATTTTGGCACTATGGTAGGCGTAGACGGCAGACAGGTATATACCGTAGGGTTTGAGCACGTTGTTGGCAAGTTCAAGTATGTGGAGGAGACCAACACCCTGGTGGAGATTGCCAGAAAGATGAAGGTATGTTTCGGTGACTAAGGATATCAAGGAGGCCAGACAACAGCGCAAGGAACTTGTGCGTAGGGCTAAGTCAGATATAGGTTTTCGCAGGGACAAGGTTACGATGATTTCCCTGTGTATTTGTGTTGTGGTTGTTTTGGCAGGAATTGTTGGAGCGGTCTTGATTATCACTGGCACAGGATTTGAGAGGACGTTGACCATGGACAACGCAATCTATGGCTCCGTTCAGGGCACCATCAGGTTTGGAGTAAACCTCAAAAACCAGGTTTCCTCCGGCAAGGTTACCCTTACATTTGAAACCGAGAAGGCGGCGTCTGCAGAGTTTTCTCGACTGGAGAAGCTTACCAACGATTTCTATGAAGAACAGGCCGTGGAGGGCGAGTACCCCAACTACTACGAGGACATTGACCTGAAGGGCAATCAGATTACCTTCCAATTGACAGAGGCATATCTGGAAGTGTTTGTGGATGACAGGGTATATAGTGACAGGGAGGTGGAAGCCCTCTGTGACAGAATACAAAATGTTATTTTCATTTATCACAGGACAGGAGCTACCTGGACCTATGTGAATGATGGCAGCAGCACTGTTACCGGATTGATTAGTTGTACCATGACCTACGACCTGAATCCGGACATGAGCGTAGAGGGCATACACGTTATGTATTCCTTTGACGGTCAGGAGGGTGTGGACGAGATGAAATCCATCGTAGAGGATGAGAGCGACCAGTACTATGCAAACCATTTGAGTTATGCTGCAATGTTGGGCTTAATCAACTCTTCTGATGATAAGTTCGAGGAGTATGCCAATATGGTTACCACTGAGACCACCCTCAGCTACGACTATTCAGACATATATATTGCATTGTACAATATGACTGGAGGATGTATGGAGGATGCTCTCAGAGGCTTTGAACTGGCCGGAGGTCAGTGGGACTGGATAGATTAGCAGCATTCCTTTCTTTCAGAAAAACAAGTATACAAATATCATTATCAAAGGCAGCCTGTCATCGTCAAAGACAGGCTGTTCTGCTGCAGCCAGCAATTGCATTATTTTAAGTATTTTGTCGGCGCGGCCTCGCCTGCCTGGACTGAGGAAAGGGCTCAGGGCGCTGGTAAGAGAACATAGCCTGTTGCAAGAGGAGTTGCAGTTGTTTCCGGATTTTCCCAGGAGACCTGACAACATTCCCCCTGTGTTGCCCAATGCGCCCAGAGCACCGAGAGAGCCCAGGTTGCCAAGTCCTCCCAGATTCCCCAGACCACCTAGTGTACTTTGTCCTCCCAGCCCTGACAGCAGGGAGGACAAATCTATACCATCTGTGCCGCTGTCAGACTGGGAAGTAGAACCTGCAATGTGGGCTGAAGTATTTGTGTCAGGGCTCTCACTGCCCACTCCCAGGATACTGTTTATGGTGGCAGATATTCCCTCTGCGCCTCCGAGAGAGGATATGAGTGCAGACAGGTCAGGCATGGAGGCGTTGTCCGGCTCCTGCTGAATCTCCGACTCATAGGTTTCCTGTTGTACGTCTGAATTCGGAGAAAGTTGGTGCTGGCCCACCTCTGGGCCGGCGCCCTCTTCCTCATGTACATACGTTTCCCGAGATTCCTGCACCGTGGAAACTTCCTGCACAACCCGATTCTCCGCAGAGGTTGCGCTGCGTGCCTGGGGGATAGGCATTTTGCAATCCACGTTGTTATAGACCCTGTAATTCCCGGGCCTGCGGGGATATCCTGCCCTCCGGGAGGCATAGACAGCCATGGGTTATATCTCCCTGAACAGCTTTACTGCTTGGTCGTATAAATCTTTGTATTCTGTACCGGCGGCCTCCTGTAATTTCTTAAGATCCGCCTCGGAGATTTTTGCCTTTAGCGCATTGGCGTCAGGCACCATGGACTTGATTTTCGCTGCATCGAATTCCTTCAGATTTTTGCGGAGTTCGTCCACGTTCATCTTGTTTATGCGCTTCTGCAGGTTCTCTTTGGACTCCTTTCTGAGCGTGTCCAGGGCAGCGTTAAGCTTCATTTTAAGTATGGCGTTATCTATGGGCATGACTTCTCCCGTCAATAGTGCTTCTCTTGTATAATATGCGCTGCAATGATACAATTGACATTCAAAAACACGGTAATTTTTATGTGGAGAAAACCCATGAGACAGTGCGGCAAGGAGCATATTATCAGTAGTTCCAGGATATTTTCCGGACGCATAGTACAGTTGGACCATGCTGAGGTCAGGCTGCCTGAGGGAGGCACTGCCATGAGGGAGATTGTCCACCATGCTCTGGGCGCATGCTGCGTTGCTGTTGCACCTGACGGACGCATTTACACAGTCGAGCAATACCGCATCCCAATGGACGATTTTACAATTGAACTGCCTGCAGGCAAGGTGGATGAGGGAGAGGATCCCATAGATGCTGTCAAACGGGAGATGTCTGAGGAAATCGGCATGACCGCCGCCAACTTGGAGTTGATTTGCTCTGCTGCGGTTTCCCCGGGTTTTACAGATGAGGTTGTATATATCTACATGGCAACAGACCTTACGGCCTGTCAGATGGAGCCGGATCAGGACGAGTATCTGACGGTCAGGCTGTACACATTGGACCAACTCATGAATATGATTTCAGAGGGGCGCATATACGATGCCAAGACCATTTTAGGCCTGTATTACGCCTCCTTGCACAAAGATAGATATGGCATTACGTGATTTTGAGGAAAAACGCCTGGTTAAACAGGCCAGAGATGGGGATGTTGAGGCCTTTGAGAGGCTGATTGAGTCTGTCAAACTGTTAGTTATCAACACCGCATACCAGTACCTCAAGGACTATGAGGATGCCTTGGACTGTTCCCAGGAGGTGTTTATCAAGGCCTATCGCAATATGGCCTCCTATCGGGAAAACAGTGCATTTTCCACCTGGATATACCAGATAACAAAGAATCAATGTATAGACATGCTCCGACGAAATAAGACAACAAACCTGTCCATAGAGGAATCTATGGAGGACGAGGATGCACCGGAGATTCAATTGTCTGCACCAGAGTCTCAACAACCCGAAAACAACGCGATCCGCAATCGTCAGATAGAGGCTGTTCGGCGGGCTATAGACCAACTGCCGGATAAGCTTCGTGAAGTGTGCGTTATGAGGGACATCCAGGAACTGTCCTATCAGGAGATATCGGAACTGTTGGATATTCCCGAGGGAACCGTTAAATCTCGACTAAATTCGGCACGTATCAAGCTTCGTAAAATTTTAGAAAAACAAATCGAACTGTTTGACTGACACAGTCGTCTATCCAGTATAATAGCAGAGGATTATCGTTCATGAGCGAAAACAAACTCCAACTTCAGAAAAAAATAGCGAAAACCATGTCTCAGATGAAGATTACTGAGGTGCCGGCTGACTTTGACGCCAGGCTTCATCAGGCATTGGTTGCAGAGAGAGACAAGAGAAGCCAGGTTACAGTTGTTACAGTAATGCCATGGCAGAGAATTATGTCATTGGCTGCCAGTTTCTTGCTTGCTATTTCCATAGGCATTCTCTCTGTTGAACATCTTCAGAATCAATACATTTCCCCGGACGATATGCCCGTGACCGATGATTTGCCCGGCTCTAATGATTTCCCCGTCGCCGATGGAGGAGACAAGCCCAATGAAGACACCGCAGAAGATGTGGTCACAGAAGAGGATACACTAAATGGCATCCCAAGCCATGTGGCTGTCGACAACAATGTTCTGGCCAACCGGAACCAAACATTTACAGACCACATGACACCCAATGAGGCTCCGGCACACAAGGAGGTTTCCTCTATTGCTCAGATGTCCAATATGCGCTCGGACATGTATGACAATGGGTACGTTTCGTCCACCGACTGTAACAGCTTGGAGGAGTGCAGAGTGTACCTGGTTGACAACAACCTGGATTGCTCCGAATGTATGGTTGTGGGTTACATTGGGGAGACTTCATATGTTATACTGTCCAACATGGAGACAATCTTAGCCGGAGGCGATTCCAGCCTGGACGGCTTGGTGGGACAGTACGAGATTTTCTCCAAATAATCCTAACCTGGAGAGTCCTATGAGCGGACGCATTTTGCTGGTAGACGGCAATAGTATTCTTAATCGCGCCTTTTACGGAATTGGCGGAGGCAAGGTGCTGACTAACCGACAGGGTTTTGCCACCAACGCCATCCACGGTTTCATGACCATATTGCTCAAGTATATCTCCCAAGGCAGCAGCTACGACCATGTGGCTGTGGCCTTTGATCTTAAAGCACCTACGTTCAGACACACCAAATATAGTGAATACAAGGCGGGCCGTAAGCCTATGCCCGACGAGCTGGCTATGCAGTTTCCAAAGATGAAGGAAATACTGTCGGCTTGGGGAGTTTCCTGCGTGGAACTGGCAGGCTACGAGGCCGACGATATCATAGGAACCCTTTCTGCCATGGGAGAAAAGGCCGGGTATTGTGTGACCATTCTGACGGGAGATAGAGACTCCTACCAGCTGGTCAGCGACAGTGTGCATATTTCTATGCCATCCACCAAGGCGGGCAAGACCACCTACGAGGAGATTACGCCTCAGGCCCTTATGGAGAAGTATGGTCTGACTCCTGCCCAGATGATAGACCTTAAGTCCCTCATGGGAGACTCATCCGACAATATTCCGGGTGTCAAGGGAGTTGGAGAGAAGACAGCTCTGGCTCTGGTACAGGAGTATGGATCTCTGGACAACATATATCAGCACCTGGAGGAAATTACCAAGGCGGCCCTCAAGGTCAAGTTGACAGAGGGGCGTGAGCAGGCGACACTTAGCTACTGGCTGGGTACTATTTGCAGGCAGGTTCCCGGCATTCCATCTATAGATGACATTGTTCTGAAGCCTATGGACAGAGGACAGATGTATGCTCTGTTGGAGGAACTGGAACTTAACAAGATGATCAAGGCTCTGGACCTTTCTCCTTCGGATGCTCCTGTAAAAACCCAGGACTCAATACAAATCCGCACCATGGACACAGTGACTCTTGATGCCACAGACTTGGGAGAACTGTGCTCTGCAGTTACGGTTTCCGGAGCTCTCTATGTTTACGCAGACATAACAGGCAGCGGCGTGGATCGCCACATGTCGGGAATTGCCTTTTCCGACGGCAAGGTGGCATATTCCCCCTCTGGAGATCTGGCAAATTGCAGGGAAGCCAGTGTTTGGGCTCCTTTGTTCAATACCTGCGCCAAATTAGTTACTAATGACCTCAAGGGTCTGTTGATATGGCTGAATAACATGGGTTGCGCTGTGGACGGAGAGTTCTTTGACACAGAGATTGCAGCCTATATGTGCGATTCCACCAGACGGCACCCGTATGTAGAGATATGCATGGAGCACCTGGGAACAGTTCCCGAGGAGCGAGGTGAACAGCAGTTTTCCCTGTTGGATATGCCTGAGGATACAGACAACAGTTTCTATGCAGACAGAGTCAGGTTGATGCCGGATTTGGAGGAGGCTCTGATCCAGGCTATGGAGAAGGTGGGAGTTTACGATCTGTTCCTCATGGTAGAGATGCCTCTGGCTAAGGTTCTTGCAGAAATGGAACTCCGAGGCATGGACGTGGATAGGGAGGCCCTTGCGCAGTTGGGTCAGGATTACGACAGGCAGATTAACGCTCTGGAGGAGTCCATCTATGAAATGGCCGGAGAGCGATTCAATATTAATTCTACAGCCCAATTGGGACAGGTTTTGTTCGTAAAATTGGGCTTAAAACATGGCCGCAAGACCAAGACAGGATACTCCACAGATGCAGAGGTGCTGGACAAACTGGCAGAGGAGCATCCTATTGTCCCCCAGATAATAAAATACAGACAACTTACCAAGTTGAACAATACCTATGCCCGAGGTCTGTACAAGTTCATCAACCCCAATACAGGAAGGATACACACCACCTTCAACCAGACTGTTACGGCCACAGGCAGACTTAGTTCCCAGGACCCTAACCTGCAGAACATCCCTGTGAGAACAGAGGAGGGCAGAGAGATACGCAAGGTCTTTGTCTGCAAGCCTGGAGAGGTGCTGGTCAGCGCAGACTATTCTCAGATTGAATTGCGAGTTTTGGCTCATGTGGCAAATGATCCAAACATGCGGGAGATTTTCTTGGGTGGAGGAGATATCCACACCGATACGGCAGCCAAGGTGTTTGCAGTACCCAGGGATCAGGTCACATATGACATGCGCCGTGCTGCCAAGGCCGTCAATTTTGGCATCGTATATGGTATAAGTGAGTTCGGACTGTCCAAGGACTTGGGCATTTCCTATGGGGAGGCCAAGTCATATATAGAGACATATCTGGAGAATTTTGAGGGTGTCAGGGATTACATGTCCGGCGTTACCAAGGACGCGGCGGAAAAGGGCTACGTAACCACATTTATGGGTCGTCGCAGGTACATTCCGGAGCTCAAGTCCCGGGACCACAATATCAGGTCCTTTGGGGAGAGAGTGGCCCTCAATGCACCCATTCAGGGAGGAGCTTCCGATATAATTAAGGTGGCTATGATTCGGGTAAGCGAGGCACTCAAGAATTCCTGCCCAGGAGCGGAGCTGGTGCTGCAGGTTCACGACGAATTGATGGTCAGATGTGCCGAGGAGGATTACCCCATGGTGGTGAACATCCTCAAGGAAAACATGGAGAATGCAGTTTCCTTGTCTGTGCCCATGACAGTAGATATTGGCAGCGGTCACAGCTGGTTTGAGGTATAAGATGGCAGACAACAGGACTTACGTATTAGGAGTTTCGGGTGGCATGGGCTCTGGCAAATCCAGTGTTTGCCGCATATTGGAGGAACTGGGCGCCCAGGTTGTGGACGCAGATGAGATCTCTCACACAGTTACCGAGGGAGGAAGACCGGCGGTCTACGAAATAGCTATAGCCTTTGGAGACAGATTTGTAGATATGTACGGCAGGCTCAATCGCCCCCTATTGGCCAAGCACGTGTTTGGCAACAGGGAGAGGTTGGATAAGCTGGAGGCCATTGTCCACAGATATGTGGTGGAGGAGATGGTATCCAGGGTTGCCGAGTTTAGACGCAGGGGTTGCGGCGTAATGGTTTTGGACGTGCCCATTCCCGTTGAACACGGTTTTCTGGACCAGGTAGACGGAGTATGGATTGTGGACGCCGACACGGAGACTCGCATACAGAGAGTTATGAAGCGCAACGACATTTCCAGAGAGGATGCTGAGAGCCGCATTGCCTCTCAGCTCAGTCGGGAGGAGTATCTGGCACTGGCAGATAGGGTAATCAACAACGATGGCAGTGAAATGACACTCAGGCAGACAGTCTGCAGGGAGGCACAGACCCTGTGGGACACTAATTTATGTGAACAATAATTTGATATAGAGAGGTATAGGTATGAAAAATCCCACAATTGAAATGACGATCAGAGATCAAGGCGTGGTTGTGCTGGAACTGGAGCCAGACAAGGCACCAAACACAGTAAACAACTTCCTAAGTCTGGTACAGAAGGGCTTCTATAACGGACTTACATTCCACAGAATAATCGAGGGCTTTATGATTCAGGGTGGAGACCCAGAGGGCATCGGCATAGGTGGCCCTGGGTACGCCATCAAGGGCGAGTTCAGTTCCAACGGATTCAAGGGCAACACCATTAGCCACCGCAAGGGAGTAATATCTATGGCCAGGTCCATGGACAAGGATTCAGCAGGTTCACAGTTTTTCATCATGCATGAGGCTGCTCCTTATCTGGACGGAGAGTACGCGGCCTTCGGCCATGTTATCCAGGGACAGCAGGTGGTGGATGCGGTAGCTGCAGTTCCTACTTGGGCCGGAGATAATCCTAAGGTAGCCCAGATTATCGATTCCATCAAGGTGTTGGACATGGGCGACTGGCAGTTTGCAGAACCGGAGAAAATAGGTGAAAAGTAAGAAGTAAGAAGGAAGAGGTGAGAAGTAATGAGGGATGGGTAATGGGTAGTAGTAACGTACCCTTGCTCCCATGATCAAATCTGACCACTGGAACACCACCTCATAACCTTTTCCCTATTACTCTTCCCTGTGAATCGGTTTTACTTGTATGGGAAATTCCCAAATGATATAATCACCCTATATTTATGTTTTCACAGAAATGAAAGGAGCAAAATATGTTTAAGAACAAGCGTTCCGGTTTGTGGATTGTTGTAGTCGCTCTTACATTGGCAGTTGCACTGGCAGTGCCTATGTTTGCTGGCGCAGCTATCAGCACAAACGACAACCCTGTTAACCTGGTTATGACTAACCCCACAGAGGACTGCAAGACCTCTATGATGATCAACTGGCATTCTCCTTTGGCACAGTGCACTATCAGCTATACAACAGCTGACGATACAGAATTTGCCAATGCCACCACAGTTAATGTTGACGGTGTAGCCGGCACATTGGACTACTTTGACCTGAAGGCAGGCAAGTACTACAAGTATGCATACACCATTACAGGACTGACAGAGGATACACAGTATATCTACAAGATTTCCAATACTTCCGGTGAGTCTGCTGTATATACATTCAAGACCGCAGGTACCAACGCTTTTAGGTTCCTTTCCATGGGCGACACCCATGCAGATGGCGGCAGCAGATATACATATGTAACACAGACAACCAAGATGCTCAACAACGTTGTTAAGAAGATTGGCGCCTATGACCTGATAATCTTCACAGGCGACTATGTTCAGACAGGTGCTACATACAACAACTGGGTACAGTGGAATGACAGCCAGCTGACAACATCAGCAGTTATGTCACTTACCATCGGAAACCACGACACCGACAACAGAGACGCAGGATCCAAGAGAATTTCCAACAAGTGGTTTGTTAACTCTCTGAGCAATCCCGTAAACGGTCCTGATGGGTTGGAGAGTGTATACTGGTTCAACTACAACGGCGTTCTGTTCCTTTGCGTAGACACATTGGCTCCTGAAATGAGCGAGTTCACATCCGCACAGAAGAATCTGGCCACCCAGATGCAGTGGATGAAGGATGTCGCTGCAGCTCAGGAGGGCAAGTATCAGTACATTGTGGTTTACCAGCACAACCCCTATGGATTGGGCAGTTCCGACGAGATGGCTTCATGGTCCTACTACAGTCAGATGTACAAGGCATGTGACGCCATTGGCGCAGACTTCGTCCTTGGCGGTGACAACCATGAGTATTCCAGGTCCAACAGACTCTACAATAATCAGGTTGTAGATGCAGAGGGAGATGTTGGTTCCTACTATGTAACCAACCCCATGGTTACCAGCGGAAGCATGAACAGGGTAGTTGAGGGCTCCGGACTTATTGCAACACGTTACGCCGGTGCAGGCACAGGTTGCACCATCTTTAATGTTACAGAAGAGAGTATCACCATGCAGCTGGTTAACCAGGCCGGTAAGGTTATCGACGAGGTATCCGTACCCAGCAGAAGAGATGCTGTCGTAGTTGGAACAGAGGTGGCAGGACCTGCTGTATCAGACGATGCAACACCTACACCTGCAGCTACAGCAACTCCTGCTCCTGAGGCTACTCCCGAACCTGGCGATGAGGCAACACCCACATCTGCTCCTTCCGATGACAACACAGCAGGCGACAAGGGCAACAATGACATCATCCTGCCCATCGTCATCTGCGCAGCCGTCGTTGTTGTAGTAGCAGTAGTTGTAGTGGTTGTTCTTAAGAAGAAGTAATCACCCAGTAGGCTATTAACAGAAATCTCTACAGGCTGTACCGCAGCGAGCAGAGAAACAATTGAACAGGTTAAATAAAGGCACCATGCACTTTGCGATATCTCGCAGGCATGGTGCTTTTTTGCTTCATTATTTCCCGCCCATGTGCTACAATTCCAATAACTATGGATTAATTAGAGGTATCGTTATATGCAGAGCAAAATACTCATTGTCTGTGCACCTTCCGGAGGGGGCAAGGGCACAATCGTTCGCTTGCTGCGGCGTCATTACGGTGACTGGCTGTGGGAGTCCATTTCCTGCACATCCAGACAGCCCAGAGGAGATGAACAGGATGGCAAGGAGTATTATTTTATATCCCAGGAGGAGTTTGACCGCCTCATGAAAACAGGCTATCTGGCAGAGTACAACCACTTTGGAAACGGTAAGTCCTATGGAACCCCTGCGGACAAGCTGGACAGTCACCTCGAGCAGGGATGTATGGCAGTTCTGGACATTGACATCAACGGCGCTCGTCAGGTTATTGAAAAGTACTACGACAAGTACCCCATTGTGGCGGTGTTCCTGTTACCTGAATCTCTGGAGGAGTTGCGCAGGAGATTGATTAGCCGCGGCACGGAGACTGTGGACCAGATAGACAAGAGGATAGCTACAGCCAGGTTGGAGTACCAGCGCATGTTGGATACCGAGTCACGACTCTTTGATGCTGTTATTCTCAATGCTGCAGGACAGCAGGAGGAGACTGCCTCAGAGGTTATCAGAATCATTGAAAGTATTGACGCCAAGAGGGCAACAATATATGCACCGGGAGACACAGATTTCCCCAGGAGAGATGACCTGTTTGATATAGGGGAGGACAATGTATGAAGTTTGTAACCATCAAGGACGTAGCAGATGCCTTTCAGTTGGAGCAGTTGGCCGGTCGCAGAGATCTGCAGAACATAAAAGTGACCACAGCCGAGATTAACAGACCAGGCTTGCACCTGCAGGGATACAGAGAATACTTCGGCAATGACCGTATTCAGCTCATGGGATTGGGAGAGATTTCCTTTATTGCCAGCATTCCCTCAGACGAGAGGGAGCGCTGTCTCACGTCCTTTTTTGAATTGGGTTTTCCCTGCATTATCGTTACCAGAGGTCTGGATCTTACAGATGAGATGATCCGGATTGCAGATAAGTTTGGACACCCTATTCTCCGTACTGGACTTGTAACATCCGAGTTTACAGGTATGCTGATTTCCTATCTGAACAGTGGATTGGCGCCAACTATAGATGTCTTCGGCGTTTTCGTAGAGGTTTACGGAGAGGGTATTCTGTTGCTAGGTGAAAGTGGTATCGGAAAAAGTGAGATTGCTTTGGAGCTGGTTAAGAGAGGTCACCGTCTGGTGGCAGACGACATGGTTCAGGTCAAGAAGCTCTCTGCAACAGCACTTATTGGCAGTGCACCGGAAATTACCAGGCATATGATCGAGATTCGAGGCATAGGAGTATTGGACGTAAAGAATATGTACGGCGTCAGCTCTGTTAAGCCTGCGGAAAAGATTGACCTGGTAATCAGCTTTGAACAGTGGGTTGAGAATAAACTCTACGACAGATTGGGGACAGAGACGGAGACAACCGAGATTTTGGGAGTCAAGGTGCCTTGTCACACAATTCCCGTCAGTCCCGGACGTAATTTGGCCGTTATCATTGAGGCGGCAGCTATTAATAACAGACAGAAGAAGATGGGCTACAATGCCGCAGCCGAGTTGACAAGACGCAGCGAGGAGGCCGTAAAGGCTCTCGAATCTTCTGTCAAGGAATGAGGATAACAAATGGACTTGCAGCAGATAGCCCACATAATTGACATTGTAGGACAGGAAAATGCTATTCCCAACAGTCCCATGAGTCGTCACACCACTTTTAAGGTAGGAGGTCCTGCGGAGTTGTATGTAACTCCTGAAAACCAGGACCAGATACGTCAGGTGTGGTCATATTGTCTTCAAAACAGTATTGATTGCATGATCATAGGCAATGGATCCAACCTGTTGGTGAGAGACGGGGGTATTCCCGGAGTGGTTATGGACCTGTCTGCCAAGTTTAATGAAATAGTTGTTGAAGGCAACGTAATTCGTGCCCAGGCAGGGGCATTGTTGTCCAGAGTGGCCCGAGCGGCTGCCAAAAACAGCCTGACAGGTATGGAGTTTGCAGAGGGCATTCCGGGAACCATAGGTGGTGCAATCTATATGAACGCAGGAGCCTACGGTGGCGAAATGAGCCAGATTACAGAGGGTGTTCGCTGTCTGAGATCCGATGGCACAATTGTGCTCAGGGACCGAGAACAACATGGCTTTAGTTACAGACACAGCGTATATATGTCAAGCACCGATATAATCTTAGAGGCGGAACTGCAGCTTCGGCCCGGCGATCCACAGGCTATAGAGGACGCCATGGAGGATCTGCGAGGACGCCGCCGCGACAAGCAGCCAACAGATAAGCCCAGTGCAGGCAGTACATTCAAGAGGCCTGCCAATGGCTATGCTGCGGCCATGATTGATCAGTGCGGTCTCAAGGGTTCCAGAGTTGGTGGAGCAGAGGTTTCTACTAAACACAGCGGATTTATCATCAATACGGGCAATGCAACTGCAACGGATGTTCTACAGCTTATGGACCGGGTGGCAGATGTGGTGGAATCCCAATTCGGCGTGACACTCGAGCCCGAGGTTCGCATTGTGGGCATAGACAGGGAGTAGTTCATGAGGATTGAGTATACAGGCAAACAGCTGGCAGATTATATGGTGGCAGCCGACAAGAATTGGGTTCTGACCAATGGATTGGGCGGATATGCTTCTCTTACCTTGGGTGGTGGCAATACTTCCAAGTACCACTGTCTGCTTTCTGCGGCCATGACGCCCCCCTACGACAGATACGTGCTGTGCTCCAATATTCACGAGTATGTTCGACTAGGCGCCGCTACAGTTTCCCTTGCGGCCTTTGACGCTAACGGCGTATGTAGCCAGGGCAACCAGTATCTCAAGAGCTTTTCCATGGACGCGTATCCCACGTATGTCTACAGTATAGATGACGTTTCGATTTCCAAGGAAATTACCATGATTCGGGGAGCTAATGCCACTGCAGTGCGTTACCGCATTAGGACAGGCCGCCGACCGCTGGAGATGGATTTTTATCCCTTGATTAACTATCGCAGACATCATGACGTATCCTATAGGGACAATCTGAATTTTGACCTATGGCAGTGGCCCGGAATGGTTAACCTGGAGTATAAGGGTGAAACGGAATACCTGAATCGCCTGCACATATCTTACAGTGCAGGAGTTTTTGAGACAGGAGAGGAGCCGGACTACTTCCGTGGAATGTTCTATAGACAGGATGCTGCCAGATGTACAGATTGCTGGGAGGACCACTTTATCCCTGGCAAGGTTACGCTGAGGGTTGAGCCTAACACCACCAAGACTCTGGAACTTGTAATATTTACGGAACAGGGGGCCACATGGGATATTCTCAAAACTGTCAAGAGGACAGTTCGACCAGACTTCTTTGCTGCTGAGACTAAGCACAAGGCTGACTTGGCTGCACAGTGCAGCATAGACCACGAGAGGGCCCCATACTTGGCCGCCAGCGCAGGAGACTATCTGGTACAGGATGCAGAGGACAACACCTACATTATGGCGGGTTATCCCTGGTATGGATTCAGAGGCAGAGATGCTGCTCTTGCAGTTATTGGACTGTGCATATCTACAGGCAGATCCCAGGAGGCCAAGGCCGTGCTGCAAAACTTAGTAAAATACATAGACAACTCCATGCTGGCAGATAATGTGAAGGGGAGAGGACACGCACCTGAATACGACTCCGCAGATGCCTCTTTGTGGCTGTTTGAGGCTGTGTTTGAATACTACCTCGCATTTGGGGACAAGGAATTTGTCTGTAGCTTGAAGGGCGTTCTGGAATCCATTATCGAGAGATATCAACAGTGTATCGTCACAGACGAGGGCGTATATATTGCTATGAATTCTCTGGGACTTATAGAGACAAGTCCTGCCATGACATGGATGGAGGCCAGGGTAGATGGTAGACCAATAACTGCCAGAGAGGGATGTGCAGTAGAGATAAACGGACTCTGGTACAATGCCCTTCGCATTATGGAGAAACTGTGCCCCTTGTGGGGGGACAAGGCATCCAGGAGATACGACATTCAGGCTATTCTGACCAGGGATTCCTTCCGCAAATATTTTGTGTATGAGGGCGGCATTGCCGACACGGTAACCTTCTATAGAACCTTTGACGGCAGAATGGAGCCCCATAGAGATATTTCTGTGCGATGCAACCAGATGTTGGCCCTGGGACTTAATTTCTCTCCCTGCGATACAGAGACTATGAAGAGATGTGTCAGGCGTATGGGAGGCTTGCTGTACACCCCTGTGGGTATCAGGACCCTATCTCCGGACGACCGCAACTACACGGGCAAGGGTGTTGGGGCAGCAAGGATCAGAGACTATGCGTCATACAACGGCAATAGCTGGATGTGGCTGATGGGCTACTACCTCAGGTTGCTGTACCGACTGGGCATGTATGGCAAGGAGCAGATTTTAACAATGCTGCTGCCTGTATTCGTTGAAATGGACAACACCTGCATGGGCCATGGAGGGGAAATGTACGATGGAGACGCTCCCAACGTGAGGGCCGGAGACTGGGCCCATGCCCTGAGCGATGCAGAGATTCTCCGCACACTGGCTGCTGTATGCGGGACCAAAAAGGTAAAGGGATATGGCAAATCCAAGAGATAACATAGAGACGTTTTCCCGCAGAGTCAGAGATGAGGCCTGCGAGTTCATATGCGATTCCGGCAGTATGTGCATTCAGGAGTTGGCAGGCTTTGTGGCAGGCTGTATCTGTATGGACAGAGAACCGGAGAGATTAACTATCAAGATTCACAAGAGAGGCCAGGCAGCCGCGGACAGAATACGGGCAAACCTCAGGGTGTACTTTGCGGAAAATGGCATAGAGCAGGAGCTGGATGCCGACGCAAAGGTGCTGGAGTTTAGGGATGTCTTATCAGAACTGCTGTACACAGAGCTGACACAGATGCCCCAGCAGAGGGACGACGATATGTGTCGAGCATTTCTCAGAGGTGTGTTTGTTGGCAGCGGAACGGTAAGTGCGCCGGAAAATCAACACTATTTTGACGTTTCTTCTCCTGACCGCGCCCCCCTAGTGGCCCTTCACAATTTTCTGGACAGCTACCAGATTAAATCCAGTATTATCAAGCGGAAAAATCGCCACGTACTGTACGTAAAGAGCGGAGACAACATAGCAGATATCCTGAAGCTCATGGGAACCCCCAGGGCAGCAATGTACTACGAAGAGGCCCTCATTGCATCCATTGCATCGAATGTTTCAAACAGAGCCTATAACTGCTACAGTGCCAATGTGAATAAGTTTATTGTGCGCAAGTTGCGCATCAGGGAAATGATTATGGCAGTTGACCCCACCGGAAAATTGGGCTGGGCGGCAGAGGATATGAAATCTGTTGCAGAAGCTCTGATGGACGACGATAATGAGGTCCTGAGTCTGACTGAACTGGGAGGAAGAATGAATCCTCCCATAGGAAAATCTGGGGCAGCCCACCGCATAGACAGACTGGAGGCAATGCTCA
>JAFVXO010000087.1 GCA_017501105.1 Clostridia bacterium
TATAACCTGGATGGCGGCGGATCAGCCATGTTTACATTCAACGATGAGATATTCAATACCGTATCCAACGGATCCAGAGATTTGTCGGACTGCATCTATTTCAAGGAGGTAGGCCAATGAAGAGGTTAGGTAGTTTTCTGGAGTGGTTATTGCCTCACTTGATTATCGTTATTTCGGTCATGATTCTGACCTTTGTGATTATCAATTTCTTCAATCCCTATATGCAGTTTGTGGAGAACCGTTTTACTCAATGGCTCCTGGTGGCCTTTGGAGTTTTGTCCATAGTGAGCAGTTGTCTGCTGATATACAGATCCCGCCCCCGCAAATAGGATACAAAGGATATAAAACGATTGAAAAAATAGTGTCATATTCTATATAATATAGTAGATTTTTGAAAGGAAATGGTCCAATATGGAGCGCCTGAAACAGAGAATCCTGGCCGATGGCAAAATAGGCGAGGGAGACGTACTAAAAGTTGACAGCTTTCTAAACCACCAGATAGATGTGGCTTTTTTGTGCGAGATTGGCAAGGAGTTTTACAAGCGCTTCCAGGGTATTCATGTGGACAAGATCCTGACCATCGAGGCATCCGGCATAGGTGTTGCTGCTATTACCGCCCAGTATTTTGAGGTGCCGGTGGTATTTGCAAAGAAGACTAAGACCAACAACATCTATTCCGATGTCTATACTTCCCAGGTTTACTCCTATACCCATCAGCGATCGTATGACATCGTGGTGTCTAAGGAGTTCTTGCATCCCGGCGAGAATGTTTTGATTATTGACGATTTCCTTGCTAAGGGCAGTGCCCTTAGAGCTCTTATGAAGTTAATTGATTCAGCCGGGGCACATACCGTGGGTGCGGGCATCGTTATTGAGAAGACATACCAGGGCGCAGGCATTGATTTGCGCAACGAGGGATTAAAGGTTGAGTCCTTGGCCAGGATTGCCAAGCTCAGTGTGAAAGACGGGATAGAGTTCTTGTAATATAGAACTTTAGCCCGTATTTTTGTTTGGCTAATTGAGGGACACCTCATTTAACAAAATTATATAGGAGGAACAGACTATGTTTAAGAAGATTACATCTTTGGTTCTGGTTGCAGCTATGCTCTTTACATTTGTTGCATGCGGCGGCGACAAGACCGAGGACGACAGAGATTACAGCGCATATACCGCTGTACCTTACGAGGCAGGCACAGACATCTACGATGCTTACAAGGCATTGGTAGCAGGCAAGGACCTGTCCAACATTAAGATTGGCGCTATCATGATTGGCGACGACGAGGAGGGCTATACCAAGGCTCACCACGACGGTTTGACAAAGATGGCAGAGAATCTGGGTATTTCTGAGGATCAGATTATCATCAAGTGGACTATTCCGGAGTCTGCAGAGTGTACAACAGCTGCCAACGAGCTGGTAGGTGAGGGATGTACAATCATCTTTGCAAACAGCTTTGGCCACGAGGACTACCTGATTGAGGCTGCCAGACAGCATCCTGAGGTCCAGTTCTGCCACGCTACAGGTTATCAGGCAGCATCCAGCGGATTGTCCAACCTGACAAACTACTTTAACAACGTTTATGAGTCCAGATATGTCAGCGGTATCTACGCTGGTGAGAAGCTCAACGAGATGGCCGCAAAGGATCCTTCCATCGTAGAGAATGGCAAGATCACAATCGGTTATGTTGGCGCTTTCACATATGCTGAGGTTATCTCTGGATACACATCTTACCTGTTGGGCGTACGCTCTGTATGTGACTACGAGGTGGAGATGAAGGTTAAGTTCACAGGTTCCTGGGCATCTCAGGAGCTGGAGTACGATACAGCTATGGACCTTATCGACGAGGGTTGCGTACTTATCAGCCAGCACGCTGATACTACAGGCGCAGCAGCTGCTGCAGCCGAAAAGGGCGTATATGACGTAGGATATAACGTTTCCATGATTCAGGCCGGCGGCGATCATGCAATCACATCTGCCACACTTAACTGGGGCGTTTACTACACATATGCTGTAGCTAACTTCGTCGCAGGCAACAAGTTGGCAACAGACTGGTCCGAGGGCTACAAGACAGGTGCTGTTAAGATTACTGAGGTTAACAAGGCTGCCTTCGAAACAGCAGAGGCATACAATGCAGCAGTTACAGCAGCTAACGCAGCTATTCAGGGATTCATCGATGGTACCCTGCAGGTATTCGATACATCCAAGTTCACAGTCGGTGGACAGGCTGTTACATCTACAGTTGCCCTTGAGGGATTCAACGGACTTGAGTACATCAAGACCAGCGGCGGTGTTACATACTTCGCAGAGTCCACATTGGCTTCCGCTCCTGCATTCGCTCTGGAGATTGACGGAATCACACTTCTTAACAGAAACTACGGCAACTAATTGTTGACTATATAGCGATGAGGCGAAGCCCGATTTCGGACTTCGCCTTTAGTCGTTTTTTGCCGAATCGTCACAGGGAGGTCGCAGAGCGACAATCCTGTAACGGTGCGGTGGCACTAAGCAAACAAAGTTATCGGAGGATACATGTCAGATAATACCGCGATTAAGCTGGTGAATATCAGCAAGTCCTTTGGCTCTGTAAAGGCTAACTACAAGATTAACCTTGAGGTGCGCAAGGGTGAGATATTGTCTCTGCTGGGCGAAAACGGCAGTGGCAAGACCACACTAATGAATATGATATCCGGCATCTACTTCCCGGACGAGGGATCTATCTATGTAGACGGACAGGAAGTATGTATCAGGAGTCCCAGAGATGCCTTTGACCTGGGTATTGGAATGATTCACCAGCACTTTAAGTTGGTGGACGTGCTGACAGCTGCCCAGAATATCGTCCTGGGATTGAAGGGCAAGGCAGTTTTGGATGAAAAGTCCATTGAAAACAAGATTGCAGATCTGTGTGCCAAGTACGGATTTGAGCTGGAGCCCCACAAGAAGATATACGACATGTCTGTTTCCGAAAAACAGACCGTGGAAATTGTCAAAATGTTGTATAGGGGAGCCAACATCCTGATATTGGACGAGCCCACTGCAGTTCTGACGCCTCAGGAGGCGGACAGGCTGTTTGAGGTTCTCAGGAACATGAGAAACGACGGCAAGGCGATTATTATCATCACACACAAGCTCAACGAGGTTCTCTCCGTGTCCGACAGGGTTTCAATCCTGCGCAAGGGCGAGAACGTGGGTACCATAGATACTGCCAACGCAACAGAGATGACTTTGACAGAGATGATGGTGGGCAAAAAGGTAGAGCTGGACATTGCCAGACCTGAGCCTAAAGGAGACATCAAGCGAGTTGAGGTGAAGAACCTCACTTGCCTCAACAAGTATGGATACAAGGCACTGGACGATGTTTCCTTTGACGTCTGGGGCGGAGAAATACTGGGAATTGCAGGCGTGGCCGGCAGCGGACAGAAGGAACTCCTGGAGGCTATTGCGGGCCTTCAGCCAGTTCAGGAAGGCTCCATAGTATACTTCGATCCAGAGAAGGACAATCAGCCTAGCCAGTTGGTGGGCAAGACCCCCAGAGAGATTAAGGAACTGGGCGTACACCTGTCATTTGTTCCCGAGGACAGACTGGGTATGGGTCTGGTAGGCAGTATGGGAATGTCCGACAACATGATGTTGCGGAGCTATCGTCAGGGCAAATCAGCATTTACAGACCGCAGGTCTCCTAAGGCTTTGGCAGAGGACATTAAGGAGAGATTGGAGGTAGTTACTCCCGGAATATCCACTCCTGTTCGCAAGCTGTCAGGTGGTAACGTGCAAAAGGTTTTGGTCGGACGTGAGATTGCGGCCGCTCCAACAGTGCTGATGACTGCATATGCAGTTCGTGGTCTGGACATCAATACATCCTACACTATTTATCACCTGCTCAATGAGCAGAAGGAAAAGGGCGTAGCCGTAGTATTTGTAGGTGAGGATCTGGATGTACTGTTGGGTTTGGCAGACAGGATTTTGGTGCTGTGCGACGGTCAAGTTACAGGTATTGTGGATGCCAGAAATACCACTAAGGAGGCTATAGGCCTGATGATGACGAAACAAAACAACGAGATTACTGAGAAAGGCGGCGAGGCAGAGCATGAGTAAAGATACCACCAATACCAAGGCTTTACAGCCCAAGCAGCCCCTGCTGCACATTGTCAGGAGGGCAGACCTGGCCTGGTGGAAGAGCTGGCTCTTCCGCATTGGCGCCTTTGTTATTTCCTGCATTGTATGTCTGATTATTATCAACTCCGTAACCGGCGCAGGAGCATCCGACGTGTGGAAGGCATTGGTCAAGAGCTTTATCGGATCCTCCACCTCTGTGGGAGAGGCCATTAAGACCATCCAGTTCTGGGCAGTTATCAGAGAGACATTGTTACTCCTGGGTATTGCCCTGGCTTTGGTTCCGGCATTTAAGATGAGATTCTGGAACATCGGTGCCAGAGGTCAGTTCTTTGCCGGAGCATTGACAACTGCTATCGTCATGAAGTTCCTGACTCCCTACATGTCAACAGGCATGCTCTTTGTCACCATGATTGTGGGCAGCGTACTGGCAGGAGCACTTTGGGGTGTTATTCCGGCTATCTTCAAGGCGAAGTGGAACACCAACGAAACCCTGTTCACCCTTATGATGAACTACATAATGGTACAGATTGTGGCATATTGCTCTATTATTTGGGCTGCCAGAGAGGGCGCTCCCGGCATGGGAGTTATCAACAAGCTGGGCTCTGAGTTCTACATGAAGGGCTGGTTTGCCACGGATATTATGTCCGGCGTGTTTTCCGACAAGAACGACATGATTATGGTGTTCATTGTTGTGGCATTGGCGGCGTTTATGTGGGTGTATATGAATCGCACCAAGAGAGGATATGAGATTTCTGTAGTGGGCGAATCCGAAAATACCGCCAGATACGCAGGTATCAATGTTAAATCTGTAATTATCCGCACCATGCTGTTGTCCGGTGCAATCTGCGGCCTCATTGGATTTATGATGGTCAGTGGATATGCCCATACAGTATCTGTAGACACAGAGGGCATGAGAGGCTTTACGGCTATCATCGTCACGTGGCTGGGCAAATTCAAGGTTGGATACATGGCGTTGGTTTCCCTGCTGCTCTCTCTGTTGAGTGCAGGAACCAGCCAGTTGGCCACATCCATTGGACTTAAGGAAACCCTGGCCGACGTGCTGGTGGGTATCGTGCTGTTCTTTATTATCGGCAGCGAGTTCTTTGTAAACTACAAGATTAAATTCCGCAGGAAGGAGGGCACAAAATAATGGATTATATCATTTCAGCGATTACCACAATTTTCTCCACCTCCTTTGTGACTATGGCCATAACCAAAGGAATCTCCCTGCTCTACGGAGCTCTGGGTGAGATGATGACCGAAAAGGCCGGCAACATGAACCTGGGTATTCCCGGCATTATGTACATGGGTGCAGTTGGAGGCATCTTTGGCGCCTATATGTATGAGAACAATTGGTCTAGCAGCTTTTCTCCATTCCTGGCAATTCTGGTTGCGTTGGCATTCTGCCTGCTGTTCTCCATGCTGGGGGGACTCATATACAGCTTCCTGACCATAACCCTCAAGGCAAACCAGAACGTAACCGGTTTGGCCCTTACCACATTCGGTACAGGATTTGCGAACTTCCTGGGCGGATCTTTGGCCAAGCTGTCCGGCAACGATGGTCTGGCAGTTGTTGTCCGCAAGACTGGAAAGGCATTTAAGACCACATTGCCCTTCTACGAGCCCATGGCGAACAGCAATAGCGGCTTCCTCAAGACGGTGGGCGAGGTGCTTTTTTCCTATGGATTCCTCACATACGTATGCATTGCATTGGCAATCGGCCTGGCATTTGTATTTAACAGAACACGTTGGGGCCTTAACCTGAGAGCAGTGGGAGAAAATCCTGGAGCAGCTGACGCCGCCGGCGTTAACGTAAATGCATACAAGTACATTGCAACCATGGCAGGTAGCGCAGTTGCAGGTATCGGCGGTATGTATTTTGTCATGGAGCGAATCAGCGGCGTATGGCAGAACAACGCCCTGGGAGATACGGGATGGTTGGCTGTAGCCCTGGTTATCTTCGCACTGTGGAGGCCTGGCAGAGCTATTTGGGGATCACTGCTGTTCGGCGGTCTCTGTGTATTGGGTACCTGTATGAACGTGCCTGACCAGACCAAGGAAATTGTCCGAATGTTGCCCTACATTATGACCGTTCTGGTGCTGGTAGTTACCAGCCTGCGCAAGAGGAGAGAGGATCAGCCGCCCCAGAGTCTGGGACTGTCCTACTTCCGAGAAGAGAGATAAATTACCTGAACATCCTCGAATTAATGAAATTCGGGGATGTTTTTTAGTGTGGCGAGGGGAGGGGGTAGATAACTTTACAATTTGTTTGCCCACCAGAACCTTTGCATATTTAAAATTATATGGTACAAATGTATTGTAAACTAAAGGACACATAGGCGAAAAGTGATTAATACACTCACCGGGGCATGGCCTCTACCACTATAGTCCAGAGGGTAGCATACATAGAGACTTATGTGGAGCGTCCGTACTCTGTTTGGAGAGTATAGGCGCTCTTTGTGGTTTTAGGATCCAGTAAATTACGGAACAAGAATAAGGAGAATCCTGACATAGATTTAAAGGAAGGAGAGGAGGATAGTTGTGAGAAAAACAAGATTAAATGTCCTATCCCTTTTTAGTTGCATATTATGTTTGATAGTTTTAGTCAGCTGTTCAACTGATGATAAAACAGGCGACACTTTAACAACTGATGAAGGGACAAGTGATGTTGAAATAACTTACGAAGAAATAGATAGTGGCGGGATTACAATATGTCCCCCAGATGATTACGCTCCAGGTGTATTTGCCGGAACTTTTGAGAAGGTGAAAGCTCTTATTGAAGAGGAAGATTTAAGCAAATATGATGAAAAGCTTTTTTCAGAACAAAGAAAAATTTATCAGGCAATGTATGATTCGTTTAACGTCATTGGATATTTTTATTCGATTAAAACATCAGGAGAAGACGATGCAATAACTTTGGTAGATGATGGAGACTATAGTATACTTGTTTTTCCTAATGATTACTTTAAATCTGCAGGAATATGGACATGGATCTGGTATAAAGGACATGTTTATCATGTCATGATTTATCAGGTAGATAAAACCTATGTTGAGGACGATCAACCGCTTTCAGATTATATATACAAAAAGGCAGGAAGAGAAACATATGGAGAAGCCCTAATTGGAGATAATGTTGTTTATTATGCGGATTACAACAACATATGTGGCGGCCTGTCGTATATCGACGAAAATTACTACTACTATATCCGCCCTGACCTAAAGACAGTACCAGTTGACGAACTAAATGAATTACTTAGCTTGATTGAGTTTGAAAGGGTAGAAATTGGTAGCATAGATTATGCAGACTATAACATAGAAGAATATACCGTGGGGATACTAGGGCATTTGGATAGTTTCCCAGCATCAGTAGATTATGGAATCATAACAGAGCTGTACAGCGAAAATGCATTTGAGCATATAAGTCCAGCATCTGAAAGAGTAGTAATAATAGGACAGAATGAAATAAGAGACGGTTATGTTAAAACATATAATCGTTTTCCTAGTTATTACCCGCTTTATAAGTATTCGTCGTATGATGGTAAATACGGATTTTCAGTAGACGAAAAAGGAAGAGTCTCATCCTACATAAATTATGGGATCATAGAGAATACAGATGAGACACTGAGCGATAATGAATATATCACTATAGCAAAGAATTTTGTAAAGGGTGTGTATGGAAGGGTTCCCGATTGGGAGTTATTTGAAGTAAGCATTGAAAAAGACAAAGAAATAAAAGGATACTACTCAATATCTTTTGAAAAATACCTTTATGGTATGAAAACATCTGAGAATATTTATGTACAAGTTGCATATTCAGGTGAAATAAGCATGTTTTCTGCTGACATGTTTGGAAGAATTCCAGCGAACATAGATATATCGGTATTCGAGCCCCAAACCGTAAAAGCGGCTGTGTATAAGAGATTAGATGATATATATGGTGGGATGAGTAAAGAAACCAGGGATAAATACAAAACGAGGTATTACTTGCCTGACCCGATATTATCTGTATTAGCAGATGGCACTCCTTGTTATATCTATGATGTTAATGTGAAGTTCATATCTGTTGATAATCAAGAAAGCCATACAGACATTGTTCGAGTTGTTGTAACGCCAACTGAGTGAAAAAATAAACTACGAAACAAGAATAAGGAAGTTTGAGACGCTTGACAAAATCTGCGATGTGCTGGACTGCCAGCCTGGAGATATTCTTGGAAAGGAGTAATTAACGTATATGGGAGACGGTATTAGCATCGAATTTAAAATACTTGCTGGTATAGCTATTATAATAGCTGTAATAGTTGCTGTTGTGATACTTTTGATCAAAAAAAGCAATATTTCAAAAAAGGTTTTGATAACATCTGGTATAGCAGTTGGGATAATTGCTGTGGGATGTTTTACAGCAGTCTGTTTTTCGGCAATTAATGATTTTTATTCCAGAGCATATAAAGAAGATATATCCGTTCATACGAAGGATTTGCAAACCAAGGCGAACTGACCGACAAACGTGAATTTGACGAAGGAGGATTTCTTATGAAAAAGCAAATTGCAATAGTTCTTGTTTGCGTTGTGTTCTTATTGTC
Organism: Clostridia bacterium; assembly: GCA_017501105.1. GTDB lineage: Bacteria > Bacillota > Clostridia > RGIG7378 > RGIG7378 > RGIG7378. The sequence goes on from JAFVXO010000087.1 coordinate 8,692, forward strand.
TATTAGCTCTTGTGCAGTACCAGAAGATAAAGTGATTGCGTCATTAGGCGAATACGAAAAGAATGAATTCTTCACTTCAGGAGGATTTCAAGATTATACCGATTACGCAAAATACTATTTCACATCTGCCAATGTTGTGGAGAATAAGTACTTGAACAGAGTACAGGAAACCGACTCTGCTATAATTAACACGCATTTGGATGATTTTGAGGAATGGATTGAAACCATTAAGGAAAGTGAGCCTTCGAGTGAAGTTGTTGTAAATTATGACTTTGACCGAGAAATCATCGATACAGAAGATTACTTCTATATCGATTCCGAGGAACATACATGGAGCGATGGACATACTTCCCTTGTAAGGTACAATATTTACTTGTTTGATACTCAAACTCAAGTCCTGTATTATTTCCATAACAACATATAATGCATCCGAACCGTTAGACAAATTACAATATATCAAACACTGTGGTAGACTCCATACCTAAAGAGACAACCGTCGAGACAATGGCTTTTGCCCATTTGAAGCAGGACAGTACTCTATTGATATTGACGGAAACAAACTGATAATTGAATGGAGTAGATTCCCCCAAAGCAGTTACGATAATAAGAAAACTTTTGATCTGCCTGCAAATTAA
>JAFVXO010000001.1 GCA_017501105.1 Clostridia bacterium
ATTATGCAACAATGGCTGGATAGCCCCTATGTGGATGAGGCCACCAAGGACGAGCTGAGAGCTATTTCCCACGACGACACAGAGGTTACCGAGAGGTTTTACAAGAGTCTGGAGTTTGGTACTGCAGGACTCAGAGGTATTATTGCCGCCGGTACCAACCGCATGAACATATATACAGTCCGCCAGGCCACACAGGGCATGGCAGAGTACGTCAGGTCCAAGGGCCCTGAGGCTATGGAGGCAGGAGTCGCTATTGCCTTTGACTGCCGCATTATGTCTAAGGAATTTGCAGTCGCCGCAGCAGAGGTTCTGAATGGAAACGGCATCAAGGTCTACACATTCGAGGAGCTTCGACCCACACCTGAGCTGTCCTACGCAGTTCGCGCTCTCAAGACTGCAGCTGGCATTATGATTACTGCCAGCCACAACCCCAAGGAGTATAACGGATACAAGGCCTATGGCTCCGACGGCGCACAGTTTGGCTACGACGATGCAAACATGGTCTATGACGCCATGAACGCAATCACAGATTTCGGACAGATTAAGCTGATGTCCGCAGAGGAGGCCACAGCCAAGGGCCTGCTGGTTATGTTGGGTGAGGAGATGGACAAGGCATACATCGACAATGCCAAGGCCCAGGCAGTTAACCCACAGTATATGGCAGAGATGGCCAATCAGGTTACCATTATCTATACACCTCTCCACGGCTGCGGCAATATCCCTGTTCGCAGAGCGCTTAAGGAGCTGGGCTTTACCAAGGTTCACGTAGTTAAGGAACAGGAATTGCCTGATGGCAATTTCCCCACAGTCAAGTCTCCTAACCCCGAGGTTCCCTCTGCCTTTGACTTGGCCAGAGAGATGGACAAGGGTATTGATGCAGATTTGATTATCGCCACAGACCCCGACAGCGACCGTATGGGTATGATTGTCAAGGATCCCAATGGTCAGCAGACAGTTCTCACAGGTAACCAGGCAGGAGCATTGCTCCTGGACTACATCGTTCGCAACTCCGTAGAGGGCCCCAATCCTCCTAAGAAGCCTTTTGCCGTTAGCACCATCGTAACATCCAGACTTGCTCGCAAGATCTGCGATACCTATGGAGTTAACTACTATGAGTGCTTGACGGGATTCAAGTGGATCTGCAACCAGGTTCGCATTCACGACGAGGAGGGAGATGAGACCTTCCTGTTTGGGTTTGAGGAGAGCTTTGGCTACACCAAGGGCACTAACGTAAGAGACAAGGATGCTGTTATTGCAGTTACTTTGGCAGCTGAGATGACATGCTACTACAAGAAGCAGGGCAAGACTCTACACGACGCAGTTTTGGAACTCTACGATAGGTACGGTTACTTTGCAGATGGCATCAGCAACTTTGTCCGCGAGGGCAAGGCCGGTGCAGAGCAGATTCAGCGTGCCATGAAGAGACTGCGCGAGAACGGCGTTCGCAAGTTTGGCAAGTACGAGGCCCAGGTGGTAGAGGACTTTAGCACCAGCATTAAGACAAACCTGGTAGACGGATCCACCAGCCCAATCGACATTCCCAAGAGCAATGTTCTCAGATATAGCATCAACGACGACATTTGGTTCGCCGTAAGGCCCTCTGGCACAGAGCCAAAGATTAAGATCTACTACGGCGTCAGAGCCAACGAGTCAATGGATGCAGCCAAGGCATTGCTGGCAGACGTTCAGGCAGATGTACTAGCAGCCTTTGAACCATTGCTAGTTTAATACAAGATATATGGGGGAGACAAAATCTCCCCCTACTTTAAGAATATGACCGAAATCAACGCACCACAATTTGTTCACCTGCACGTCCACAGCGAGTACAGCTTGCTGGATGGATGTTGTCGTGTGCCTGCCTTGGTGGCCAAGGCCGCTGAGATGGGCATGCCTGCTGTGGCCCTTACGGACCATGGCAACATGTTTGGTGCCATTGATTTCTATCAGGAGTGCATCAAGCAGGGCGTTAAGCCTATCGTCGGATGCGAAGTTTATACGGTCAATGGATCCAGATTTGACAAGGTGCGCAGCGGTTCCAAGGACTGGGAGTACAACCATTTGATTCTGCTGGCCAAGAACGCCGTTGGCTATCGCAACCTCTGCAAGATCGTCTCTGCCGGTTGGGTGGACGGATACTACTACAGACCCAGAGTGGACTGGGAGACGTTATCTGCCCATTCTGAGGGCATTATATGTTCCTCGGCTTGTTTGTCGGGAGAACTGCCCAAACTCATTCTACAGGGAGATATGGATGGCGCCAGGGAACTTGTGACCAGGTTCAGCAGACTGTTTGGCCCCGACCACTACTATCTGGAGCTGCAGGACAACGGCATACCCGAACAGCAACTGGTAAACAGCGGCATTATTTCCCTCAGCCGTGAGCTGGGATTGCCCCTGATTTGTACAAACGACGTCCACTACCTCAACAGGGAGGATGCGGAGACTCAGGATATACTAATGTGTATCCAGACAGGCAAGACAGTGGATGACGAAAACCGCATGAAATTCTCTACCCAGGAGTTCTATTTCAAGACACCAGAGGAGATGGCAGAGCTGTTCTCCAATGTGCCGGAGGCCCTGGAAAACACCTTGCGCATAGCAGATATGTGCGATCTGCAACTTGATTTGGACAACACATACCTGCCAGACTTGGAGATACCTGGATATGATGACCACTACCAGTACATGAAGAAAATCTGCCGCCAGGGCATCATCTCCCACTACGGAGAGAACCCGCCCCAGGATATATGGGACAGACTGGAGTACGAGCTGGATGTAATCCACACCATGGGATTTGTGGATTATTATCTGATTGTCCGCGACTACATTATGTATGCCAAGAGTCAGGGTATATACGTTGGCCCAGGCAGAGGATCCGGCGCTGCCAGTATTGCTGCCTATGCCATGGGCATTACCAATTTGGATCCCATTAAGTATGACCTGATTTTCGAGAGATTCCTTAACCCTGAGCGTATATCCCTGCCGGATTTTGACGTGGATTTCTGCATCGAGAGGCGCCAGGAGGTTATCGAGTATGTGGAGCGCAAGTACGGCAAGAACAAGGTTGCCCAGATAGTTTCCTTCGGTACCATGAAGGCCAAGGCCGTTGTTCGTGACGTAGGTCGTGTGTTGGGCATGCCCTACGGAGATGTGGATGCAGTTGCCCGCATGATCCCCAAGGACCTGGACATAACAATAGACAAGGCACTCAGCAGGAATGCAGAGCTGTCACAGGCATATGAGAATAATCCCTCAGTACGCAAGCTGATCGATGTAGCCCGCAAGTTGGAGGGCCTGAAGAAAAACACATCTACCCACGCCGCAGGTGTTGTTATTGCGCCCAGCGATTTGACAGACTTTGTGCCTCTGTCCAAGAACGGAGATACGGTAACCACCGAGTATCCCATGGAGACTGTTGCCAGGGTAGGCCTGGTCAAGATGGACTTCCTGGGCCTCAGGACACTGACGGTTCTCCGAAATGCATTGGACTTGATTAAGGAAAATACATCCAGAGAACTGACTCTGGAACAGATAGACTTGGACGATGCCGCAGTTTACAGGGACATCGCCTCAGGCAATACCGTCGGTATATTCCAGCTGGAGAGCCAGGGTATGACCAACTTTATGACACAGTTGGGTCCCACCTGTTTTGAAGATATTATCGCCGGTATCGCCCTGTACAGACCTGGCCCCATGGATCAGATACCTCTCTATATCAGGAACAAAAACCATCCTGAGGGCGTAACCTATGAGCATCCGCTGCTCAAGCCTATTTTGGAGGTTACCTATGGCTGCATGATCTATCAGGAACAGGTCATGAGAATCTTCCGCGAGTTGGCAGGATTCTCCCTGGGTAGAGCCGATCTGATCCGCCGCGCCATGAGCAAGAAGAAGCTCAGCGTTATGGAGAAGGAAAAGCAGGTCTTTATCCACGGACAGAAGGCCCCAGACGGAACAGTGGAAGTAGAGGGTGCCGTGGCACGCGGAGTACCCTTGCCGGTAGCAGAACACATCTACGAGGAGATGCTGTCCTTCGCCAGCTATGCCTTTAACAAGGCCCATGCCGCCTGTTATGCGTTGGTCAGCTATTACACCGCATGGCTCAAGCACTACTACCCGGTAGAGTTTATGGCGGCTATGATTAACTCGTTTATTTCCAGCTCAGGCCGCATCGCCTTCTATTCCAAGGAATGCGAGCACATGGGCATAAAGATACTGCCTCCAGATATAAATAAGTCTGAGTGCAAATTTTCCACAGAGGGCAACAACATCCGTATCGGATTTGCGGCTATTTCGGGAGTGGGCGAAGGGCCCGGAAACGATGTGGTGGCAGAACGCAAGGCAAACGGAGAATTTTCCAGCTTTACGGACTTTGTCAAACGCACACAGGGGACTTCGGTCAACAAGAAGGTTGTGGAGGGCTTTGTGAAGAGCGGCGTGTTCGATGGATTAGGCGTCTATCGTTCCAGGCTCATGGCCACATTTGAGGACATTATGGATTCCGAGGCGGGATCTCGCAAGCACAACCTCAGCGGACAGATATCCCTGTTTGGAGAGGAAGAGGAATCCAACATGGTGGAGACCTACCCCAACATACCAGAGTACGACCTGCGCACTCTGTTGGAACTGGAGCGGTCCACCTTGGGCATTTACGTGTCGGGTCACCCCCTCAATGAGTACGAAACAGTATTGGATAAGCTGGTCAACTTCACATCGATGAATGTGAGCAAGGCAATTGATGAGGAGGGCGCTGTGTCCGAGAGTGGCACGGAAACCAACATCTATGACGATGGCGACAACGTGGTTACCGGTGGTATTATCTCCGGAGTTAAGACTAAGCTGACCAAGACCGGCGATATGATGGCCTTTGTAACTTTGGAGGACTACTACGGTGAAATGGAGGTTATCGTATTCCCCAAGGTTATGCAGCGCTGCAAGATGATTGTGGAGCCGGGCAGCATCGTTATTGTGTCAGGCCACATCAGCCAGCGGGACGATGAGGATACCAAGGTAATCGCCGGAGATATATACAGGATCGAGGATGTTAAGGATGGGCTTCCGGCCAGACAATATGTCAATAGGAATTCAGACAACAACGGCTCTGCCGGCGAACATAGGGACGGTCAATCCGTCCAATATACGCAGCCCAAGAGACCCAAGCTCTACCTGAGACTTATGCCGGAACTCACACCGGAGGACAGGCATGTAATGCTGGCCACATTGGAGTTTTTCTCAGGAGATACCATGGTTTATTTTTACGAAAACGGCCAGTATGCTGTGGCGGATCGGAAATACTGGGTAGACTCCACAGAGTTTATGATTTCAAAGTTAAAAGATTTACTAGGCGCGGATAACGTGGTCCTGAAGGGAGTAAAGCAATGAATCAGATCAAGACAATCGGTGTAATTACCAGTGGCGGAGACGCTCCGGGCATGAACGCTGCTGTGCGAGCAGTAGTCAGAACAGGCCTGCATTACGGATACAAGATGATGCTGATTAAGCACGGATATACTGGACTGATCAACGGCGAGATTGAGGAGGCTGATTTCACCTCCGTTGGCGACACCTTGCAGAGAGGCGGAACGTTTATCGGAACCTCCAGATGCCCTGAGTTTACGACAGAAGATGGCCAGAGAAGGGCAGCACAGATGGCCAGAGTATTCGACATCGACGCAATCGTAGTTGTAGGTGGAGACGGCAGCTACAAGGGGGCACAGGCGCTGTCCAAACAGGGCATTGCCGTTGTGGGCATTCCCGGAACCATCGACAACGATATAGCCAGCACCGATTATACTATCGGATTTGATACAGCTATGAATACTGCGCTGGACGCCATAGACAAACTGAGGGATACATCTCTCTCCCACGACAGATGCAGTGTGGTTGAGGTTATGGGCCGTAGCGCAGGTTACATTGCCGCTCAGGTTGGTATGGCGGCTGGTGCCGATGTTGTGCTGGTGCCTGAAGAGGACTACGACATCGACAGAGATGTTATTGGCCCCCTGATTGAGACCCGCAACAAGGGGAAAAAGCACTTCATCGTTGTTGTGGCCGAGGGTGTTGGCATGACCGAACAGCTGTCAGAGGCTATTACCAAGTACACTGGAGTTGAGGCGAGACCTACAATTCTCGGACATATTCAGAGGGGTGGTACACCAACGCTGAGAGACAGGGAGATGGCATCCCGCATGGGGTATTACGCTGTGGAAACCATCCGGGCCGGACGTGTTAACAGAATTATTGGATTTAGAGAAAACAGGCTGGTGGACTACGATATTGATGAGGCACTGGCAATGTCCAAGAGCATGGACCCTATGGATGTGGAGATATCCAAGATTTTGGCACAGTAATCTGTTTTTAATATTGAGTTTATAGTCTAATTAGGACTATACGCGAAAGCGATGATAAAAACCTTGGGAGGAACTATGAAGACAAGGCTTACAAAATTTGGGGCATTGATTATGGCGATGGTGCTGATGCTATCGGTATTTGCCGGCTGTGGAGACAGACCTGCAGCAGGCACAGGGGATGTGACCACGGGAGAAACACCTTCACCTGCACCTACACCTAACTACAGTGCTTATGAGAAGAGCGAGTATATCATTGCGTCATACATATATAACGACTATGACAAGCTCAACATGGAGGACTTTGCAAAGCTAAACATTGTCTTTGCTGCGTTTGGACTTATCAATGAGCGAACCCACAGAATGGGATTTGCCAATGCAGAGAACTTCCATTATCTGACAGAGGCAAGAGAACTTTGCCCCACAACCAAGATTGTCGTGTCAATCGGAGGATGGGGAGCAGATGGATTTAGCCAGATGGCCAGAACAGCCGAGGGCAGAGCCGCTTTCATTGAGTCTGTTATGGAGTTTGTGGACGAGCACAAGCTTGACGGTGTAGATATGGACTGGGAGTATCCCGTCAGCGGAGGAGAGATTGCCCACCACGACAGCGACAAGGACAACTTCACACTGTTGATGAAGGAACTCAGAGAGGCATTGGACCAGCGCAAGGCCTACGATGGAGGCGAGATGCTACTAACATTTGCGGCAGCAGCTTCGGGATCCTATTGGCGCAGGAGTGTTGACGTGGCGGCAGTTATGCCGTACGTAGACTATGTTAACCTGATGACATATGACTTTGCAGGCAGTTGGTCACGTTCTACCGGTCACCACACAAACCTTAGTGCACCTAAATCTGACGGCAGATACGAATACTCCTGTGGTATGTCAGCAGTAGAATCTGCCATCCAGGCAGGAGTTCCTGCATCCAAGATTGTACTTGGCGCAGCATCCTACGGTAAGCTGTTCATGGCTGTTTCCAGCAGCAGAAACCACGGTTTGGGTCAGGACTACATTGGTGGATGCACAGACATTCGCCTCAACGACATCGTAGATTTAGTGGGCGCAGGTAACTACGTCAGATATTGGGACAGCCAAGCTAAGGCCCCCTACCTGTTCGACGGCAAGAACCTTATTACCTACGACGATGCAGAGTCCATTGGATATAAGGTTCAGTACATTACCAACAAAGGCCTGGCAGGCATTATGTATTGGGAATATGCCGGCGACACCGAGGAGAGCTACATTATCAATACCTCATACGACTACTTTTTGTCTAAATAGCTTTGGAAAGGATATTTTATGAAGCACCGTTTTTCTAAAATCATTGCTCTATTAATGGCTTTGTGTATGTTCGCAACAGTGTTTACAGGTTGCGGCAACACTTCCACAGATACAACTGGCGGCACAGTAGATGTTAATGCTCCTACAGCAACGCCTACAACCGTGCCTGGAGGCGACAACACTGAGGATGTTACAGGTGATGCTACTGCCACACCTACAGCAACGCCCACAACAGCGCCTGGGGGAGACGACACCGAGGATGTTACAGGTGATGCTACTGCCACACCTACAACTGCTCCGACTGCAGCCCCTACACCCACAACAAAACCTACAGCAAAACCTACAGCAACACCTACAACAGCCCCAACAGCTACTCCCGCACCCTCAGTTCAGGATGACCAGATCGTGGCCACATATATTTATGGAGGTTATGACAGACTTACTGAGGCAGACCTTAAGAAACTGGACATCATCTACATCGCCTTTGGTCTGATTGACGAGGACACCTTCGAGATGACCTTCAGACGCGAGAACAGATTGCAGGGTTTGACGGAACTGAGGAAGAAGGATCCTGACACCAAGCTGGTACTTTCTATCGGCGGATGGGGAGCAGACGGTTTTAGCCAGATGGCTAAGAAACCGGAGAACAGGGCCACATTTATTGCGTCAGTTATGAGCTTTTTGGATAAGCATAATCTGGACGGTGTAGATATTGACTGGGAGTATCCCGTAACAGGCGGAGATATTGAACACGCCTCTAACGACAAGACTAACTTCACCAAGCTTCTCCAGGAGCTCAGAGCGGCACTGGATGAGCGCACAGCCAGCGATGGCGGCAAGATGTTGCTCACAATTGCTGCAGCTGCAGACTCCAACTACTGGGAAGAGAGTATCAACGTTCCCAAGTGCATTCAGTATCTGGACTATATTAACCTGATGACTTACGACTTTGCCGGCAGCTGGAGTTATGAAACAGGCCACCACACCAACTTGTCTGCACCTTCTAGTGGCAACGGATGGTGGACACCAGCCAACGCACAGTCTTCTGTAAAGTATGCCATGGATGCAGGTGTTCCTGCTGAGAAGATTATCCTGGGCGCTGCAGCCTACGGTAAGGAGTTCAGCGGAGTTAAATCCTCCTCAAACAACGGACTTAACCAGGAATACACAGGCGGATGCGAGGATATTGACCTTAACGATATCATGGATCTGATTGGCAAAAATGGCTACGTAAGATACTGGGACAGCAAGGCTAACGCCCCCTACTTGTTCAACGGATCCACACTGATTTCCTATGACGATGCAGAGTCAATTGGATTGAAGGCTAAGTATATCGTTGACAAGGGATTGGCCGGTATTATGTATTGGGATTACGCCGGCGACTCCGAGGAGAGCATTATTATCAATACAGCCAGAGACTATTTTGACCAACACTAAATTTAAGGGGAACGGACATGGGGGAAGTTTTTGAGGAAAGCTTTATCCAAGGAATAGAAAAAGAACTACTCAAGAACAAGTTTATATATCAAAAGGCTATTAAGGACGTAACGGACAGTCTGGAGCAAATCGCCAGGAGATTGCACGAGCAGCGAAAGCACCGCTACGTCCACCAAGTTTACAGCAGGATTAAGACTGCTGAGAGCATTGTGGATAAACTGCAGCGCAAGGGTTTTCCAGTCAGCGTACAGTCTGCCTGGGAAAATCTATACGACGTGGCCGGCATCAGAGTTGTTTGCCCTTTTATCGAAGATGTGTATACTATAGTAGACGAAATCAAGGCAGCATACCCTGATGCGGTATCATACGAGAGGGACTACATCAGCGATCCCAAGCCAAACGGCTACCGCAGCATCCATCTGGGACTGGAGATGCCAGAGTACACCACCGTACGCAAGGACGAGTACACGGATACTGTGGAGCAGACTCGAGTTAAGATCGAGATACAGCTGAGGACTATAGCCATGGACTTTTGGGCCAGTCTGGAGCACAGTATTTATTACAAGTCCAGAGGCACAATAGATGTGGCCACACAGGTTGAATTAAAAACCTGTGCGGATATAATAGCAGATGCAGATACTCGTATGCAGAACATTAGCGATAGAGTCAATTCCGATCGCGGAATATTAACATGACAGGAGAGATACTATGAACTCAAAAGTCCCATTGATAATTACCGTTATATGCCTGTGCATTGTCTCGGTATTTTGCGTTTTGCTGGTTACCGGTCTGGTTCCCACAAACAGCAACACTGACGAGGCAGTCACCCCACAGGTAATTACGCCCACACCTACAGCAACTCCTGAGGGTACCGGTACACCTGATCCATTTGGACCCACCGGCACACCGGAAAACCCTACACCTACACCTGGTGGCACTACAACAGCTACCCCCGGTCCTACAGAGTCCACAACACCTGCTCCCCAGGGACAAGCCAGGACAGACATCAAGGCCATCTATGTTGGCACAATGGTGAGCTCTGAGACTTTCCTCAACAGGATTATCGAATGGTGCCGTACCACAGAACTTAACGCAGTAGTTGTGGATATTAAGGAAGTAGACGGCTACGTTTACTACAACTCAAATGTACCTGCTATTAAGAACAACGGCTTTATCGAGTACCAGTACGATGCAAGAGCTGTCCTGCAGAGGCTTCACGCCGAGGGCATATACGTTATCGGACGTATCAGCGTATTCAAGGACGGTTGCGGTTCCGCTCTCAACAACTACAAGTTGGCCGTAATCACTGATAATGGCTCAGTATACAAGGAGGCCGCAGGCAACAACATGTGCTCCTGGTTCAATCCCTTTGAGCAGGAGTCCTGGACATACAATATCGACATCGCCCTTGAGGCAGTTGAGCTGGGCTTTGACGAGATTCAGTTTGACTACGTGAGATTCCCTACTGTATCTGCAAACTATGGCGAGTACAGCAGAGCTGATGGCGATGCTATGGAAGCCATCACAGGCTTTGTCAAGATGGCCAATCAGAAGATCACATATGAGAAGGGCATCCCAATCTCAATGGACGTATTTGGCGGCATCTATGAGTGCGCAGCTGGCATAGATGATCAGCTGTGGCTGGGACAGAACCCCTTGATGTTCAACCAGTATATAACCTACGTTTGCCCCATGGTATATCCTTCCCACTATGCCAATGATTCCACAGGAGTAATGGGTAATGGAGTAGGTTCTGTAATCAATGGCAACAAATTTACTAAGCCTGACTTGTATCCCTACGAGGTTGTTAAGGCAGCTATGTCTTCGGTCAAGTATTACAACAGTCAGACTACCGGCAATGTGCCTGTATGCAGACCTTATTTGCAGGCATTCACAGCACAGTACCTGACAGCAGGCTACTATCAGGAGTACACTGCCAAGCAGGTCAGAGATCAGATTCAGGCTGTATACGACTCTGGCATGACCTCCTGGATTCTGTGGGATACAACCTACAGCTATAGCTCCGACTACTTCATCACCATCGAATAGTAAGGGCACAACAACAGTTAATTGGCAGACAAAAGAGGCACACTTCTTAGGAGGTGTGCCTTAATAATATTTGATATTATAAAACCCTGACAGATAACAATTCGCCAGGGTTTTGCTGTTATGTAAAATAATACCCTGAATCAGCTCTGGGAACTGGTTATCACAATGTTGCTGGCAGACAACAAACCAGTGTATATGGAGATCAGCGACGAACCCTGTAGAAGATTATTCTCCGTGGCAGCGGCGGCTCTGGCCTGCAGGACTATCATACCTGTAAGAAGTATCTGCTGAGGGGAAGAAATTGAACCCCATGTGCCAAAACCCTTCACATCGGAGAGCCAGTTGTACATTTCGTACATGTCATCCATTAGCTGCTGGTATTCCAGCCCGCACATTGCCAACACGCCCAGACAGGGCAACCCCAATTCTGAGTCGTACTTCATGTGAGATTTGCGTAGGTCATCGTATAGTGACTTAACCCGTTGGCACTTAAGCTCTGCGTCCTCGTCGTACAGGGACAGGACCATTGCCAGGCTCAGAGCTGCGTTGGGGGAGAATTTGTTTTCTCTTAGGATAGAGTAAATAGACTCTACTTCTTGGACCGTGTCCTCAGGATCTGGATTCATGGCCATGAGTACGCAATATCCAAAATCGTCGGAATTGGTGAGAAATCTGTGGTTTTTCTTGATGCTCTGGTATATCTGGTATGCTTTGTCGATCCACTGTACGGTTTGGTCTGGAGAACAGGTCTCTGCAATCAAAACAGACGGAGTTAAGATATAAGACGACAGATGGAATTTGTCCTTCAACAGCTTGCTAATGCTGAGAATACGGCCCATATATGCTGCAGAATCGGGAGACAGGGCCATATATGTGGCCAAAACAGGCATATCATAGCCGCGCAAACTGGACAGAATACCAACGCTATTGCGGATAATCTTGACAGCAAGGCTCAGAACATTTTCGCTGGGCTCAATGCCCCGATTTGAATAGGACAATGCCAGCACAGACTGTAGCAGGGGGTTGGAGAATTTGATGGCTCTTCGGATTGCCTCTTTGTTTGAAACGAAGGCTTCGGCTTGGTTAAGCAACAAGTTATCCATGTCTATCTCCTGGAAGAAGGATTGAACTCGTCATCTGCGGCGTTGTGAAGGTTGCGAGCGTCCAGTTCCTTGTCGGTACGGGAATCGCGAATGCGCTGGGGGAGACTCTTAAAGAAGCTGACCACTGACTTGACAATGGCTGGCAGGTTGATACAAAACAGGCACAGCAGGAGCAGAACTGCGGAAACAACGCCAAAGGCGGCGTAGGGGAGTACCGCGTCAAAGGGAATACCCTTGCAGCCCAGGGTGTTAATAAGCAGCAACACATAGGAAATCAGCGCAGATATAAGTCCCAGCCATGTGGCAATGCGCCGGCGAAGACCAAAGGCAATGCCGGTTCCCAGGGCCTGCAAGAAAGACAGTGAGATAAAGAAAGACATTGGCTTATACAGAATGTCATCCCTGTAACCCAACTCAAAGGTGTTTGCCATTATAAGGAAAAATGTAAGTGTTGAGGCCAGGGACAGAATAACGGTGCCTGCCAAAATAAACAAAATAGCGCTGCCTGCGGATCTGTTGCTCTTCATACTATACTCCTAATTCTGAACGTCAAACCGGACGTCCTCCATATACTTTAGAACCTCTGCCACGGAAATTACTCCAGCGTCTGCAGAACGTGCGTCGGATGCACCAGAGGCTGCGGCAAAGGCCATACAACCATGCATATCCATGCCCTGTGACAATCCGTAGAGCAGTCCTGCCAGGAAGCTGTCTCCACAGCCTGTGGGGTTAACTGTGTCTACAATGGCGCCATGGACATATACTACCTCACAGCATTTGTCCGTACCAGTGCAACCGTATAATGAACCTTCCTTGCCCATAGTCAGGATGGGGTGAGCTATGCCTGCTCTTAGCATGGCCTCCACTGCCTGTACCTTGTCGTCCCAGGTGGTTACAGAATAACCCAGGAAGGCGGCAACCTCATCATCGTTGGGAACTGCATAGTCAGGGCAGGCTGCCAAGCCCTGTACGAACTCTTCTCCGGATGCGTCCAGCACTACGGTGATGCCGTGCTCCTTGGCTCTGGTTATCAGGCGGGCATAGATGTCCTTGGGACAACCGGGAGGAACGGAACCAGAAATGCAGAGAATATCCAATCCCTCCATGAATACGTTGAGCTTGCGCTCTACACAAGCCACATCCTTATCTGTCCACGGTTCGGGGGTCTCCTTGTAAGCCACAAACTGGCCATCGGGAGCAAAAACCGTGGTAATAGTGCGGGTCTCCGGAGCTACGTGGATGTATGAACAGGGAGCGCCCTCTGCCTCCAGCATGTCCATAATGCGCTGACCGTTCTGTCCGCCTACGGCAGTAATGCCTCGATGGGGCGTGTAGAATGTCCGCAGGGCTCGAGAAACATTTAGTCCCTTTCCACCGGTAATGTAATGTGTATCTGTAACATTCACAAATCCTGTGCCGCCAAGTGATGGGGCGCGGAGAGATTTGTCGATGCAGGGATTGAGAGTAACAATGCCAATCATACGTGTTCCTCAGACTTAATAAATATCCCTTCGAGTATATCATTATATCCGTAGTATATCCACAAGAAACCATGGCTCATTTTGTAGAAATCGTGTTGTATGGGTCTATTTTTAATGGTACAATACCATTGGATTATAATTATTATAAAGGGAGGGAGCCGATGAAACGTCGTATAACAGCACTGGCAGTTGTGTTTGCACTGATGATTTCTATATTCGGAATGCCTGCTACAGAGACTTCTGCAGCGTATTCTGTTCCGGATACCGTTCGGGTAGGGCTCTACTTCACAGGACACTATAGCGGCAACGGACCAGTGTCCTCTATCAAGATATCCAACTCCTCAGGTGTAATGCTGGCGGTCAGCATGGGCGCCTATACCATGGAGCTGGGTCCTCGTTATGACAAGTATGTAGTGTGTGAGAAAATGTCAGGTACATATCACCTGTGCCTGTCCTCAGACTATGACACATATGCTGCTGCTGTAGTTAAGCAGCAGAGCTATGCCGATATGGGAGTTTCTTCGGTTATCGTATACGACGGTAGTTGGGCCATTTGGTGTGGACAGTATACATCCAAGTCCGCAGCGGAGACGGCAGGAGCCGCTATCAATGACTTGGGTCTGACATATAGCATTGTTTCTCCATCCTCATATCGTATTGGATGCGTAGTAAATAACAAACTCACTTTCATCTTTGACGTATCCGGGTCGGGACTACTTGTGTGTCCTACCACTTCGGGCTATTTGACCCTCAATGACACCTCTGCCAAGACATACAGAGGCAACATGGAGATTCGCAGAAACACAAACAGCGATATGACGGTTATCAATGTGGTGCCTTTGGATCAATACCTTTACGGTGTTGTGCCCAATGAGATCGGAGCCAATGTTGCCACTGAGGCGCTCAAGGCCCAGGCCGTTGCAGCCCGTTCCTTTATTACTCGTTCTATGAACAAGTATCCCAAATACAACTTCGACGTATCTGATACAGTTCAGGATCAGGTTTACAAGGGAGTGCCCTATGAGAGCACCGCCTGCAACAACGCAGTTAATGCCACCTCCGGTCAGATAGTGTGGTACAACGGCGCACCTGCAGAGACCTTCTACTTCAGCTGTGCCAACGGATTTACCGAGGATGTACGCAACGTATTCGGCTCACCGGTGGCTTATCTCAAGAGCGTGGATTCTACATTTGAATCTCCCAACTCCTACCTGCATACATGGACCATCACATATTCCGCAGCCTCAATTAAAGCTCTGTTGGCTGCAGACGGCGTAAATATCGGAAACATCACCAACGTAAAGGTCAACACCTTTACAGAGGCAGGCCGCGTTACATCCATTACATTTGAGGGGACCTCTGGATCCAAGACTTACACCAATAACAAGTGCAGATTTGTTATGGACTTGTATAGTCAGCAGTTCACAGTTGAGGTAGGTAACGGAGATGGTACTGCTACTCTCTACTATCCAATCACTGTAGCAGCAAACAACAGCATTACTACTGTCGATCCGGTTTCATCTGCTACAAACACTACCAAGACCTTTATTCGCACTATTACATATACCAATTTGCTTAAGGCTATCGATGGAGACCTTAAGGAGATAGACGGCAATAACCTGATATTTGCCAACCTTAATGGCTCTCCCTTCACAGGGCACTACCTCAACGACTATGTTGGATCCTTCCAGGAACCGGACCAGGTGGTGGACACATTCTTCAAGACAACGCTGCCCTATACCGGCAAAGTAGGCACTAAAACCGTGGTGAGCACACTGGCTGAAGGCACAGTCAGATTTAGCGGCAAGGGATGGGGTCACGCAGTCGGTATGAGCCAGGATGGTGCAATTGCTCTTGCAGAAAAGGGGTACTCCTATGTTAAGATATTGGAGCACTACTATCCAGGAGCAACAGTTAAATAATGCTAGTAAACGATTTTGACTATTACCTTCCCGAGGAACTCATTGCCCAACATCCTACAGAGAATCGCAGTGATTCCAGATTAATGTTATTGGACCGCAATACAGGGGAAATATCCGAGGACCATTTCTACAATATACTTGATTACTTGAGAGAGGGAGATTGTCTGGTATTTAACAATACCAGAGTTTTGCCTGCCCGGCTGTATGGCGTGAAGGAAAACGGAACTCCTGTAGAGTTTTTGCTGCTCAACGACATGGGCGGAGATGTATGGGACACCATAGTGCGTCCTGGTCGCAGATGCCATGTGGGGGATCGGTTCATCTTTGGAGATGGCCTGTTGAGATGCACCATTGTGGCTATTGATGAGACCGGAAACAGACAGGTTCACTTTGAGTATGACGGTGTATTTCTGGAACTGCTAGAACAGGTTGGAAATGTACCCCTGCCTCCATATATTACGGAAAAGTTGGAGGACAAGGAGCGCTATCAGACCGTGTATGCCAAGGTCCCTGGGTCCGCTGCAGCCCCTACTGCAGGGTTACACTTTACCCCCGAAATACTGGAGGCCATGGACAGGAGAGGTATTCTCAAGGCACAGGTTACCCTTAACGTAGGTCTGGGCACATTCAGACCAGTCAAGGCTGATGCAGTAGAGGATCACGTAATGCATAGCGAGCGGTTTTCCATAGGTGCGGAGGCCTGCGATATCATTAACGAGGCCAGGGCGGCTGGAGGCAGAATTATCGCGGTAGGTACAACAGATGTGAGGGTGTTGGAGTCTGCATCTGATGAGAATGGCGTTTTGCACCCCATGGATAGCACCACGGATATATTCATTTATCCCGGGTATAGGTTCAAGGCAGTGGACGGCATTATTACCAACTTCCATTTGCCAAAATCCACACTGATTATGTTGATCAGCGCATTTGCCGGACGAGACAATGTAATTAAAGCCTACAACAAGGCAGTAGAGGATAGGTTCAGATTCTTCTCCTTTGGAGACTCTATGTTCATTAAGTGAGAAGTAAGAGGTAAAAGGTAAGAGGGAAGAAGTAGAAGGAAATATGAAGCACGCAGTCACATACGAACTAAAACATGTTTGCAAGCAGACAGGAGCCCGTCTGGGCGTCCTGCATACACCTCACGGAGATATTGAGACTCCCGTATTTATGCCTGTAGGCACTCAGGGCACAGTAAAGGGAATGTCCCCCGAGGAACTGACCTCTATGGGTGCAAAGATTATCCTGGGCAACACATATCACCTGCACCTGCGTCCGGGCGACGAGATTGTTGCCGAAGCTGGAGGCTTACACAAGTTTGAGAACTGGCCAGGTGCAATCTTGACCGACAGCGGCGGATTCCAGGTGTTTTCTCTGGGCGGTATTCGCAAGATCAAGGAGGAGGGCGCCTATTTCCGTAGCCATATCGATGGTTCATCCAAGTTCATTTCACCTGAGATAGCAATGGACATCCAGCATAACCTGGGGTCCGATATTATGATGTGCTTTGACGAATGCGCTCCGTACCCCTGTGAGTACAACTACGCCAAGCGCTCTATGGAGATGACTATCCGCTGGGCCAAGAGGTGCAAGGATCACCATCACAATGTGGAAACACAGTCCCTGTTTGGCATTGTTCAGGGTAGCACCTACAAGGACTTGCGCATGGAAAGTGCCAGAAGAACGGTGGAAATGGATTTCCCGGGATATGCAATTGGTGGCCTCAGCGTTGGCGAGCCTGCAGATATTATGTACGACATTTTGGAGTCCACAGTGCCGCTGTTGCCGGAGGACAAGCCCAGGTACCTGATGGGAGTGGGTACTCCCGGCTATCTGATTGAGGGTTCCAAGCGAGGCATAGACATGTTCGACTGCGTATATCCCACGCGTATTGGCAGAAACGGAACAATTATGACATCTCACGGACGAATTATCGTCAGGGACAAGAAGTACGAGCACGACTTTACCCCCATGGATCCGGAGTGCGACTGCTATGCCTGCCGCAATTACACCAAGGCCTATATTCGCCACCTGATTAAGGCTAACGAACTGTTGGGACTTAGACTAACCACATGGCACAATCTGCATTTCCTGCTTAAGCTGATGGAGAATATCAGGGAGGCAATTGCCAACGATTGCCTGGGAGATTTTGCAGAGGAGTTCTACGCCAAGTACGGCATGGGATTGCAGAAGAACAACAAGGACAAGACCGACATTTATAAGTAACGTCAGTGTTTTTGTAAACAGATCGAAAATAAAATGTCGTTTAAGGTCGTTCGCTTGCAAATGTAAATGAAAACATATATTATCAACATATTACTTAGCGGAGGTCAATATGATTTATTCTACACTTAGATTCCTTGCAGATGAGGCACCGGTAGAGCAGCCTACAGGAGTAGGTTCATGGTACTACATTATTATGATGGTTGTGTTCTTTGCTCTGATTTACTTTATGATGATCAGACCTGAGAAGAAGCGCAACAAGCAGCTCCAGGATATGCGCAACTCCCTGATTGTTGGAGACAAGATTACCACCAATGGTGGTATCGTAGGCACAGTTGTAAACATCAAGGAAGATGAGATCACCATTGAGTCTGGCATCGACGGCACCAAGATGCTTATCAAGAAGTGGGCTATTGCCACAATAGACACTATCAAGTCCTAATCTCGTAGGGCGTTATAAAACTATAGAGTCTGCAAAACGGAGACACTTCCTCAAGAAGTAGTCTCCGTTTTTAGCGCCTGCCAGCCAGGAGACTGCCCAGCATGCCGCCCAACAGGGAGAGCAATGCCGAGAAGCCTAATGCGGAGAGTGAGAACAGATTGGCACTATCCGTGCCAAACAACCAGGAAAGGGCGGTAATCAGGACCCAATATAGTCCGCCGGTTGCCAGTCCCATTAGCCACCCGGTTTTCCCGATAATAATAGATGCCACAGTCCCAGCCACCAGAGCACCTGCGGACAAAATGACCTTGCCCCACAGATTTAGCTTGGATATAGTCACATCTGAGGACAGGAGAATGGCCGAAACCAGGAGCAACATTACTCCCACAGCTATTAAGCCTATGGCTAACCCTACACCAATTCCCTTAACAATCTTCATATCTACACTCCTGAGAGTCATCTCCTGGAAAATGGTATTATGCACGTTGGAGAGATATGACAATTATGGTGCTGGAGAATAATGGCGGAATTTGGTATGATGTAGAGAAGTGAGAAGTGAGAGGTAAGAGGTAAGAAGTTAGAGGGAAGAGGTAAGAAGTAGAGGATCACATATGCTTAAGGACTATTTCGACAAATTATATACAGGCACACAGCAGGATTTCTTTGAGTTGGCTGCAACAAACATGGACCAGGGCAACCGCATGTTCATTATAACTGCCAATCCTGAGACTATGATGATTGGGGATTCCAATCACGACATGGACATGGCCCTGTGTAGCCCAGATTCCACTATCGTTCCCGATGGAATTGGCGTGGTAAAGGCCGCAGAACAACTGGGAATAGAGATGAATGGCAGGACTACAGGGGTGGAATTGTCTGCTTATTTAATAAAACATGCAGGAGCGACAGGAAAGGCGGTTTATTTCTACGGAGCCAAGCAGGAAGTGTTGGATGCGCTGATTGCCAAGGTCAAGGAGGATAATCCTGACATAAACATAGTAGGCAGTCACAACGGCTACAGTAATTGCGACGAACAGGTCTTCGCCGAGATAGAGGCTCTTAAGCCAGACCTGGTACTGGTGGCCCTGGGTATCCCCAGACAGGAGGTTCTGATTCACCGTCATCTAGCTAATTTTGACAAGGGTATATTCATCGGTGTAGGCGGATCCTTCGACGTGCTGTCCGGCACAAAAAAAAGAGCACCTGCCATATTCGTCAAGTGCAATTTGGAATGGTTATACAGAATCCTAAAGGAACCCAAGAGGTTCGGCAGATTTTTCAGGAGCAACGTGCGCTTCCTGTCCAAGGTGAGAAAGATCAAATCCGCCAAATAGTCTATTAACCAATTATATCGCTGTATTTGCTGATGATTGCGTCTGCAATGCGTCGGCTGGCCTGGCCGTCTCCGTATGGATTGGAAGCATGGCTCATTTTCGCATACTCTGCGTCGTCGTGCAGCAGCTGATGAATGAGGGCATAGATGGTCTCCTCATCGGTACCTGCCAACTTGAGAGTGCCGGCTGCAATGCCCTCGGGGCGCTCGGTGGTGTCGCGCAATACGATAACAGGCTTGCCTAATGAGGGGGCCTCCTCCTGGATGCCTCCGCTATCTGTAAGAATCAGGTAGGAGCGGGCCAGCAGGTTATGGAACTCAACCACCTCCATAGGCGGAATCAGTCGAATTCTGTCGCAGTCTCCCAGAATCTCCTTGGCAGTGTTGACTACCAGAGGATTGAGATGGACGGGGTATACAACCTTGACGTCGGGGTTTTCCTCAATGGTTCGGCGAATGGCACGGAACATCTGACGCATAGGCTCGCCCAAATTCTCTCGTCTGTGGGCTGTAAGTACGATAAGTCGACTTCCTTGGGCCCACTCTGTCAGCTCGTCGCTGTAGTCTGCGCGAACAGTTGTCTGCATGGCGTCGATGGCGGTGTTGCCTGTGACATAGATGGTCTCTGGGTTCTTGCCCTCAGCAATCAGGTTGTCGCGGCTACGTTCGGTGGGCGCAAAGTTCATGTCTGCAACCAGGCCAACAAACTGCCTGTTGATTTCCTCAGGGAAGGGAGAGTACTTGTTGTATGTGCGCAGTCCGGCCTCTACGTGGCCAACTGCAACCTGCTGATAAAAGGCTGCCAAGGCACCGGCAAAGGTGGTGGAGGTGTCGCCGTGAACCAGTACAATGTGGGGTTGAACCTCCTTGATAACGGAGTCCAGACCCTTGAGAACATTAACAGTAATGTCCGATAAGGTCTGGCCTGGTTTCATAATATCCAGGTCATATTCGGGGACGATGTCAAAGGCCTGCAGTACCTGATCGAGCATCTGTCTATGCTGGGCAGTGACGCAAACGGTGCACTGTATTTCCGGTCTGGAACGGAGCTCCTTAACCAATGGGGCCATCTTGATAGTCTCGGGACGAGTGCCGAAAACCGTCATAACCTTGATTTTATTCATGCTAATCTATCCTCTGAATATGGTATCTGTCGTGCGTATGTTGGCAAACTTCGACATGCGCAAACACAAGTATTTTATCATTTATTGCGATTACGGTAAAGGTAAGGGGATTGAAGCAAAACATAGTAATAAACACCCCCTGTTTTTTGTCTTAAAATAGTAGTATAATGTCACGGTTAATAGCCGTCAGGCGTGTTTGCTATGCCATGAGACTATTTTAATGTGATTACAACGGTCCACGGACCCTAAATTATATTTTTCGGAGCATTTATGAAGGTATGCAAATTCGGAGGCACATCACTGGCTTCCGCAGGACAGGTAGAGAAGGTTTACAACATCATTGCAGCAGACCCTGACCGCAAGATTGTGGTTGTGTCTGCACCCGGCAAGAGATTCAAGGATGACACTAAGGTTACGGATATGCTGATTAGCTGCGCATCCGCATTTTTGCTCAGCGGCCAGGTTCCTACAGAGGAGATTGCAGCAGTGGCCGACAGGTTCAATATGATGGCATCTGAACTGGGCCTGTCACAGGATATTCCTGCGTTCGTTACTAAGAAGCTGACAAGTATGTTTGAGAATCCCGAGGAGGATAGCGATATTCTGTCCGATTCTGTCAAGGCAATGGGTGAGGACTTTAACGCCCGCTTGGTAGCAGAGTACTTTAATTCCCGCGGACTCA
>JAFVXO010000088.1 GCA_017501105.1 Clostridia bacterium
ACTTTATCTGCCAGCTCTGTAACACTCATTTTCCTTTTTGCCAGCATTACATCAATATTAAAAATAATCTCTCCGTCCATTGAAGCCTCCTTATATGGTCCAATCACTTTGCTCTTGTAATACAGCCGCCTTTTTAACCAGATGTGATAATGCGGCAGAAGCCACAGCGACTGCAACCCCCACAAAGACGATTACAAGTGAAGCGATAACTACGCTCGGATGGCTCATATTCAAGAAGAGTAACACAATATTACCAACGAAAAAGAATGCAGCATCCAACGCTGATAAAAAGGAGATCGTCTTTAATAGAGATGCATTCTGATCAGTAAATGACCGATCGTTACCAATATTGGTGGCAATCTTCCATGCGTAGCCAAGTACAGTGAAACAAGGAACACCGGAAACCCAAATAAAAAGAAGCCAGGGCCAAAACCTGTTGGAGAATTCAGGATACAGCGAGCGTAAGTTCATACCATATACGGGGACAACCAAGGCATACACAACCAATCCGCAAAGCGCGACTCCGATTAAAACTACTTTTAACCATTTTGAAAAAAACTTCTGCTCCATACGAATAAACCTCCTGTATCTGTTGCGTTCAGCATATCACCTATTTTCAAGAATATCAATAATTATTTATCGCATTGCGATAAATAAAAATCGTGCAACAATATATTATACAAGATGAACCATTTAACTACTATCTTTAATAGACTTTATGCGTCCCTCCAGCAGACACGAAAAGACCCTGCTATTCTTGAGAATAGCAGGGTTGCATTCAATATAGGAGTTGAAAACATGAAAACATACACGTAAGAAAAATCAATTGGTGAGAGTTCAAGTCTTGCTCGAGAAAAATATCTTTTTTGTACGCACAAACCGAAAACTAAAATTTCGCCTATAAAAACAGAAAAAACCCTGATAAAATCAGAGTTTTTCTGTGGCTATATCTTTTTTGTAGCCCTTTGATGGCAGGGGAGACAGGACTCGAACCTGCAGCCGACGGTTTTGGAGACCGCTACTCTACCAATTGCGCTACTCCCCTACGAGCGTGTTGCATTATAAACTATTTGCGCTCCCTGTGTCAATGACATGGTAAGCTATTTTGCATTAAAACTGAGTAAAAAGATCTATCTCTGTGACAAACACTACTGCACTGCCCACAATAATCGGTCTGTCCGGATTGCGGTCGTGCCTTACAGCCCTGGCCTCATGGCAATATCTACCGATTATCTCCAGAACATCGTCTACCCTGTTGTCCTCAACAGCAGCAAACAGCGTGGAATTCTCCCCCTGCAGAAATCCTCCATAGGACTCCGTCAGAGTCACCGGATGTCCCAGAGCAGTCATCTCCTCCAGAATCACGTTGGTGTCTTCCTTGTTTACTACAGTAACGATCAATTTCATGGCAAACCTACATCTTGAGATAGCGCTCTACATTCAACACCAGAATAGTAGCACCGCCAATATCTACCAGAGTTTTTTCCTCTTCCTTGATCTGATCCTGAGCCTTGTCCGGGCCCATATAGACCATCTTGGTACGACAGTGGCACTGCCCCTTCATGCACTCTACAAATGAGTCTACTCTATGGTCCTCAAGAGCACACATGAGTGTGGTGTTGGTCTCGCGAAGGAATCCTCCGCATGTCCTAAGCTTAGTCGTTCTGAAATTGTTGGCTACGAGAGACTCGATAATAGCGTCTTCTTCATCTGTATTAACAATAGCAAATACGAGTTTCATCTCTCCTCCGACACAAAATAACAAAAATAGATACGATGAAGACTATTTTAGCACCGCCAAAATATTAGTCAACATAGGTTTTATCTACAGCATTAAAGCGTAAATTGCATTATCAAAAATATATAAAACCGAGTAAGTCAATAAGCCGGGTTCTGTATTTGATAGTCATCTATCTAGGCCTGAAATCTCTGACAGGCTCAATCCACCTCCCCGGAACGGACGGGCCGCCCTATTGTTCCTCCACGGTGTTTCTCCGGATGGGGTTTACACGGTTCGGTATGTTACCATATCGCCGGTGAGCTCTTACCTCACCTTTCCACCCTTACCCGACGCATGCGCCGGGCGGTTTTTTTCTGTTGCACTTTCCTTAGAGTCGCCTCCACCGGTATTTCGCCGGCACCCTTGCCCTACGGAGCCCGGACTTTCCTCGTTGGGAGCCTTTCGGCCCTCCACCGCGACTATCCGGCTTACTCGGTTCTATTCAGTTGTAACGGCAATTTTGCCGCCTTGAGATTATACTCTATTTTATAACCTCAGTCCAGCTGGCCAAATCTTGCCAACAGCTCCTGCAGCCAATGCATATGGGCTTCCATGGATTCCTTGATATCCTCCTGCCCTCTGCTCTCCTCTAGCTGCGCCAGGGCCTCCCTTACAAAGTGCAGCTTGCGCTGCAGATACCTGCCTGTGATGCAGTCCCTCTTGAAAGGAATGAACCTACCATACAATATATCGAATTTGCCTCGTGGATGTTCCTCCATTTCTTGAGGATCAACTACAAACACCACAAAGTATCTGCCAGCATCCTCCAAAATATACTCATCCAGGATTTTCATCTTCTGGGAATAAAGGAATTCTCTCAAGGCATCCTCTCTGTTGGCAGGCTGTAAAACCAGCCTGTCCACATTGGACACCACATCCAAGCCTCTTTCCAAAATTTCCGCCGTAACAATGCCTCCGATACCGGCGATAAACACCGCTCCAGGCATTTCCGCAGGTTGCAGGCCCCTCAATCCATCAAATCCATCCGCAACAATACATCGGACACTATCTCCGAAGCCCTCCTCTGCTATGTTGCGCCGAGCTTTGGCTGCAGGGCCCTCCTTGTTATCTATTGCATACACGTATTGGGCCAATCCAGACCGTACCAAATGCATGGCCAGGTATCCGTGGTCCGTGCCTATATCTGCAGCAAACCTGTGTTTGCCAGCAGACTCTGCCAATGTAACCATGCGATCTGTAATATGCAGCACAATTCCTCCAGGATTAAAAAAGGAGCCCGATTGCAATGCAACAGGCTCCGTGTGGTGGACCATCAGGGACTTGAACCCCGGACCAATCGGTTATGAGCCGAGCGCTCTGACCAACTGAGCTAATGGTCCTCGCTTTCGCGACGCTGTTTATTATAAGGTCGGAAAGTCGTATTGTCAACGTAATTTCAGCTATTGTTCCAGACCGTTAATTACATTCTTGAGAGACTCAATTTCCCTCTTGTTAATCAGCAATTCGTTGATTCCTGCGAAGTTCAGTCTGTAGTACTGAGTGCCATATTCCGTGAGGGTCATGGTCATCTCGGAGAAGTTCTCCGTATTGCGATAGAACTTGATGGTAATGTTAGGCTCAGTGTCTGTAACGCTGATAGTTGTCCTGTCATCTGCCACAATAGCGTTAAGTGTGGAGAACAGGAGCTCCTGCTGCTCTGTGACGTTCTTGTGGTCGATTACAGTTGTAATAGATGTGCCATCGTCGTAGAAAAATTCTACCTTGTCTACAGTAGCAATATCCATCTTGCACATGTCCATAGTAAGTGCTGTGGATGCATCAAAGGACAGAATCTTGTCCAATGTCTCCGTCAGGATGCCGTATACTACTCCATCCACATTGTGAGGCTTGCTCTCCCCTGACTCGGGATTAACCTCATTCACTGTAAGCTGAACGTAGGTGTAGTTGCCCACTGGATATCCCATATTTAGGGTGTACTCATAGCTGGTATATACCTTGGTGTCCTCTGTGCTGTCTGTTGTGACGTCGGTGGTTGTCTCCTCAGACAAAACATAATAGACATATATGCTGGACTTAGGGGTATCCAAACCGTACTCTGCCAGATCCTCCTCTGTTACGTTGTAGTCAACTCCCACGTCGGGTACCAGATCCAGTATGTTTTTGAGAACTCCCTGCACAGGAGATGTGCTGCAGGCACGAGGTATTTCGTAGGGGAATCCCAGGAACCAGGCGTAGTTATTTGCAGTATTATCATAGTAGTTGGGGTTGCCCTGGCCATATGCAACGAACTCGTAGGCATTGTCCGATGTCTTTACTGCAAACTGCAAGGTGGAGTACAGATCGAACTCAGACCAGTCTGTGGGCAAGGCTGCCAACTCATTCAGATGATATGCGAAGTAGTTGAGCATGGTCTCATCCATCAAGTAGACGCCCTCCTTGGCAGAGGTCTTGAAGAAATAGCTGTCGGTATATCCATTGTAGGCGCCAAATGTCTCTGTGATAACCGTTCCGTCTAGCATATGGACCTTAATCTCCAAGGGGCTCTCGTTAAAGCCAAAGGTTGTATCGGGGTCCTCTACCTCTGTGGTATCAACCTGCTGTGTGGAAACCACATTGCTGGAGTATACCAGCATGAGAATTACGGCGTTTTGGTTCAGGGGAAACTCTACATTCTCCTCTGCATAGAACTTGTCTCCGTCGCGCTTGATAGTGACGGTCTCTCCGTCAAATGTGTACTCAAAATAGTCAACCTCGGAGTTAGGCTTGGATACCAGGACGATCTCCTGCTTAGTATCTCCTGTGGGATCTGTAGTTTCGTCACTGCCAAGACCCTTGACCAGGAATACACCTGCCACAACCAATGCCAGTACTGCTACCAGCGCAATAATTACGTATGGTTTCTTCATTACTTTCTTCTCCTAATGATGAATACAATTACACCTGCCAAGAGAACAGTTGCAGGGATAACTATCTGCACGATAGAACCCCAGAGATTGGCCTCTGACTCCAGTATTGACAGCTGATCATAGGCCAAATCTACACTTTCGATTTCTACTGTAAGCTCCACATTGCAGGACTCTTTGAGGATATCGGAGAGTACCATATAGTTGTACGATCTATCTGCAAAAATTCCTGTGAAGATGTAGATGTTTGTCTCCACCTCGTCATATGCCTCCACAATATGTGCACCGGATATATATTTGGACGTGCTGGTATTGTCGTACTCGTCTCCTTCCCAGGTTGCCAAGTATCCTGTATTTGTGAAGCAAATAGGGTTAAATGTAATTGAACTCCTGTGACTGCTTGTTTCGCTGATAGGCAGAGCATAGTAGCTATATACATACAGGTTGTTCTTGTTGATTGTAGCGAATGCACTGTCCTCTCCAAGAGTTGGCACGAAGATGTAGGGATACTGTGCAGACAGCAGGTGGGCGTTGGACAGCTCCATGATGTAATGGTCGTTATCTATGGAGAAACCATAGGACTCAAAGAGCTTGTTGAAGTTAGCCAAGTCTGACTCCTGGGAATGGGGCATCATAAACAACATGTCATTGCCCTGGTTGAGATACTGGGACAGCAACTCGTACTCTGCATCTGTCAGGTCGAATTTGGGGTTGTGTACTATTATCATGTCACAATCCTCGGGAATAGAATCTCCCAGCAGCAGTGTATTAAACTGAATAATATTGTTGGAAATAGCATCATGTAAGTAGGTAAGGTCCTCCTCGCCATGTCCGGACAACACGTATACCTGCGGCCATACGGTGTTAGTAACATAGTTAATAGCTGTTGCCATTTGCTGCTCTCCCACAAAGGTTGCGGGGTAGTACAACATCGCTCCTGTGGTGTAGTAAGCATTGGCATCCATTGACCAACCGTAGAACTCACTGAGGCCCTCTGTGGTATCTGTGGTACTGCTGGTACCTCCGTTAATTACAAAATAGAGAGGCTTGCCTTCGTCATCGGTCAGATTTTCGTTGACAACGATTACTGTGTTGGAGGTCAGTGTCTCGATGCCGTAGTTGGCGAAGAAGTTGGGATATACAACGGGGTCGATATTCTTCATGGAAATGTGATCGCTGAGGGCCACGTAGTTTTCCATAAAGGTCTTGACTGTAATATCCTCCTCTCCAGCTGCACAGAGGTAGTACACAATCAGATCCTGGTCCAGTTCGGCCAGGCACTTTGCTGTTTCCTCAGAAGTAGCTGTGTAGAGGCCTGTTTTAGTAAGGTCAAATCTGGTGTATTGTTCGGGAATTGCGGACACTAAAACGTTCAGCAGTATGACAACTGCTACAACAACTGCAGTAACTACGATGGAATATCCTGCGTTTTTGAAAAGATTTTTGTTAGTCTTCTTGTTCATGTCAGCCACCCCCTATCAAGACCATCTCTTCTTATCCACAGATTGGATAGTCAGGAAGATAAACAGAGCTGTGACAGAAATGTAGTAGATAATGGACGGAATATCGAATATGCCATAGATAAAGTAGTCTATCTTGCCAAAGAGGGAGAACCAGTTCATCATTGCAGGGAATGTTCCGGCCAACAGTGTGTTGTCCAAAAAGAATACAATTGTAAGACCTGCAATTGCCACAAAGGAAACAATGACGGGAACCAGTATGTTCTTCATCATAAAGTAGATTAATGTGGAGACAAGCAGTGCCAAGACCACAAAGCAGATGTAGGAAATCGTAGGGTCGCTGGGGATTATATCTGCGATACTGGTTCCAAGATAGGTAAACAGAACCACCAATACGGATATAATTGCCGCGACAATTTGATTCTCAGTCAGAGATGAGATGAACATGCCAATGGCCAGCAGCGCAGCGCTGAGCAGCATAAATGCCATTAGGGTAGAATATGTTGTTCCCCAGAATATTTCGCCAAAGGCTGCGATAATCAGCGGATACAGGCAGATAATTGCGCAGGGGATCAGATAGAAGCACAGCAGTGCAAAGTACTTGCCCAGAACAATCTTGGTGGATGTAAGGGGCAGTGACATAAGCAACTGGTCTGTCTTGAGCTTGCGATCCTCTGCCACTGTTCTCATGGTCAAAATAGGCACCAGAATAATCAGCATAAACAATATGCTGCCGATTACGTACTCGAAGTTGGGATATGCATAGTCAAAAATGTATACTGAAGTATACAGGCCAACCACTGTCAGGAAAACAGCAGCATAAATAGCTCCGATCAGATTGGTGAAGTATGACTTAAACTCTCTCTTAAAAATTGCGCCCATGGATTAGTTGTCCTCCTTGTCGCTATCTGTTTCGGTAATAGTGTCGATGTTCTGGCTGGTAATACGGATGAATACCTGCTCCAGAGTCATCTCCTGTCTCTCAATTTTGATAATGGGGCATCTGGCGTCGCTAAGTGCGTAGAAGATGTCCTCCTCAGGGTCAGCATCCTTGGCACAATCCACCAGCACATGCACGGTATCTCCTTCTGTGTCCAGTATGGATGCACTGAGCACTCCCTTGACTGCCTGGACGGCATTGAGAACCTTGACGGAATCTCCCTTAACAACCAGGTCAAAGGATGTTCTGTCCATAAGAATGTCGGACAAGTTTTCCGGCGTGTCGTTGGCCAGCAGCTTGCCCTTGTTGATAATGAGCACATGGTTGCAGATGGCTGTAACCTCCTGCATGATGTGGGTGCTGAGAATTACTGTGCGCTCCTTGGCCAGGTCCTTGATCAAGTCGCGAATCTCAATAATCTGTGTTGGATCCAGTCCTACTGAAGGCTCGTCGAGAATAATAATCTCAGGATTACCCAAGATAGCCTGGGCAATACCTACTCTCTGCTTGTATCCCTTGGACAGGTGGCGAATGAGACGGTTAGCCACATCCTCTATGCTGGTGCGCTTGCATACGTATGCCACTGCCTTGCGTAGCTCTGCTCCGGACAGGCCCTTGGCCTCGCCAACAAACATAAGGTACTCCCTGGGGGTCATGTCGGGATACAGCGGGGGAAGTTCCGGCAAATAGCCAATACACTTCTTTGCTGCAATCTGATCCTCAAGAATATCGTGACCATCGATCAGGACCGTACCTTCTGTAGCTGCCAAACAACCGGTAAGGATATTCATGGTTGTGGACTTGCCTGCACCGTTAGGTCCCAAAAATCCATAAATCTGGCCGCGCTCTACGGTGAAGCTTAAATTGTCTACAGCCTTGTGAGGTCCATAATATTTGGTTAAATTTCTTACCTCTATCAATGTCTGATCCTCCATGAAAATAATGAAATCATTTTATCTGTCGTATGTTAATTACCCATAAATAAACCGGAAAATTCAAAGTTCAAAGGGCCGGAAGTGCTGCCACCACACGGGTGAAATCCTCATAATAGCCCTGGGGATACATAGAATAATCCAGATTCCTTGAGTTTACCATATTATTCTTGAGCAAGTAAACCCGCATGCCCAAATCTGCTGCAACCATATCCTCGCGGACGTCGTTTCCTACCATCATACACTGGGACGGACTAATGTTGCAGCGATTCATAACCTCCAGAAAGTATCCCCGGGATGGTTTGGCATAACAGTGGTCCTCGTAGCTGGTAACCAGGGCAAAATCCTCCGGATCCATGCCGGCCCATTGAATCCTGCGCCGGGTACATCTGGCGGGAAACAGCGGGTTGGTAGCCAAAATGATCCTGTATCCCTTGTCCCGCAGGGTCCGTATCCATTGGCCTGCCATAGGGTTGCAGCCAGTACACTGCCTGACTGTATCAAACTCCACATCTGAGAACCTTTCGAAAATCCTGCAGATCAGTTCGTAATTGTGGCCCGCATTCTCCTTCATGCGACTGAAAAACAGTTCTTGGTTTGTCATGGAGCCCTTGTTGTGCATCATGGTGACAAAGGCCTCCTCAACCACATCGTAGAGGTACTGTCGGCTGATTCCATAAGGCTCGCCAACAATAGCCATACCGTCGTAATACAGATCGATAAAGCGGTCATTCTCCATTGGCAAAAGGGTGCCATCCAGGTCAAACAATATGGTATCCATGGTGGTTGTATTGCTCAAAACAAACCTCAGCGTAGTTGAATTTGCGAAAATAATACCCGTTAAGTTTATCCCTAATTTATTGCCTTGACAAGGCTATATCTTTTGCTATAATGAGTAGGCTGTTTGGGGGTGTAGCTCAACTGGTAGAGCGCTTGAATGGCATTCAAGAGGTAATGGGTTCGACTCCCACCATCTCCACCAAAAGCAAACGCACTTTTGTCTTATGACAAAGGTGCGTTTTTTGTGTCGTGTTGTTTGCAGGTTTTCAACCATTCGTATGTGACATATCACATCACTTTTTAAGCTTAACTATAAATTCAGACCCCTTTCCCAGTTCGCTGGTTACGGTTATATCTCCACTGTGGAGCTGAGCTGCCTGCCGTGCCAGAGCAAGACCCAATCCGTATCCACCCACTTGGCTGCGG
>JAFVXO010000089.1 GCA_017501105.1 Clostridia bacterium
TCACCTTTAACTATTAACCTTCCTGGCTCTCATTTTTGCACGCTGCTCAGTATCCAGGACCTGCTTGCGGAGACGTATACTCTTGGGTGTGATTTCCACCAGTTCGTCATCTGCAATAAATTCTATGCACTTCTCCAGGGACATGATTCTGGGAGGTTCCAGCCTCAATGCCTCATCGGAACCGGAAGCCCTCATGTTGGTCAGGTGTTTCTTCTTGCAGACGTTGATGTCCAAGTCATCGCCCTTGGAGCACTCACCTACAATCATTCCCTTGTATACTTTCTGTCCCGAACCTACAAACAGAGTACCTCTATCCTGGGCATTAAACAAGCCGTAATCTGTAGTATCTCCTGTTTCCCAGGCTACCATAGAACCGTGGCTTCTGGAATTAATGTCGCCCTTGTAGGGTTCGTATCCGTCAAACAAGTGATTCATAATGCCGTGGCCTCGGGTGGATGTGAGGAACTCAGAATTGTAACCAATAAGGCCTCTGGAGGGAATGCGGAACTCCAACCGAGTATAGCCTCTGTCTGGGGTGTGCATCTGCGTCATCTCTGCCTTGCGACGACCCAGCGCCTCGATTACTGTGCCAACATACTCCTCAGGAACATCGATGACCAGTATCTCTATTGGTTCCAGCAGGTTACCGTTCTCGTCATTCTGGTAGAGAACTCGAGGTCTGGTAACTGCCAGCTCGTATCCCTGCCTGCGCATTGTCTCAATAAGTACGGACAGATGCAGTTCGCCTCTGCCCTTAACTATAAAGGCGTTGGGTGTGTCTGTCTCCTCCACCACCAAGGATACGTTGGATTGCAACTCGAACATGAGCCTCTCCCTCAGGTGGCGGGATGTTACGTAGTTACCCTCTCTGCCTGCAAAGGGACTGTCGTTGACGCAGAAAGTCATAGATATGGTAGGCTGCTCAATGTCTGCAAAGGGCAGAGCCTCGTTATCTCCGGGTACACATATAGTTTCCCCGATGGAAATGTTTTCAATACCGGCCACAGCCACAATATCGCCTACAGTAGCTGTTGTAACCTCCGTCTTGCCCAGACCGCTGAAGAAGAACATCTTGGACAGTCTGCCATTGTAGATCTTGCTGTCTCTGTCGATAATCTGGATCTGCTGACCTGTGGTAAATGTGCCATTGGTAACCTTACCGATGCCAATCTTGCCCACATACTCGTCGTATTCGATGTTGGAAACCAGCATCTTGGGTGTCTTGTCAAAATCCCCTTCAGGAGCGGGAATGTGCTCCAGAATTGCGTCAAAAATCGGCTTCATGCTAACGGGCTCGTCTCCCAGATTGGCCAGAGCATATCCGTCCCTGGCTGAGGCATATACAACCGGGAATTCCAACTGGTCCTCGTCGGCTCCCAGCTCGATAAACAAATCCAAAACCTCATCTACAACCTTGACGGGGTCGGCCTCGGGTCTGTCGATCTTGTTGACCACGACTACAATCTTGAGTCCCATTGCCAGAGCCTTGCGCAATACAAATCTGGTCTGGGGCATGGTTCCCTCGAAGGCATCTACCAACAGCAGTACGCCGTCTGCCATATTGAGTGCTCGCTCTACCTCGCCGCCGAAGTCAGCGTGTCCGGGAGTATCAATTATGTTAATCCTGTGCTCGCCGTAGTTTACAGAAGTATTCTTTGCCAAAATAGTAATGCCACGTTCCTTCTCCAGGTCGTTGGAGTCCATAACTCTCTCCTCCACAACCTCGTTGACGCGAAATACTCCGCTCTGCTTAAGCAGCTTGTCAACCAATGTGGTCTTGCCGTGATCAACGTGGGCAATAATTGCTATATTTCTGATATCCTGTCTGATTCCCAATGTCTTTCTCCCAAAATAAATTGCTATGTGTCAAACCGCCCTTATGTGGCCTACTTGAGTTCCACAATTGTGACTCCTGTATCTCCCTCTCCGGCAATGCCCAGCCTGTAGGACTTAACCCTCGGATGGGTCCTGAGGTAGCTATGAACGCCGCTGCGCAGGGATCCTGTGCCCTTGCCGTGGACTATTGTAACCGTTGCCAGACCGGCCATCAAGGCATCGTCCAAATACTTGTCCAGTTTCTCCAGCCCGTCTGCAACCAGTTCGCCTCTCAAATCCACCTTGGCATCTGTGGTGGCTGCCTTGATGCTACGGGGTGTCTGGGCTGCTCTTTGAGCCGGTTTAGGAGGCTGTTTCTTGCCTGCCGGCTTTGCCTTGGCGGCCTGATCTACTATGCGCAGGTCTGCCACCTTGGCTGTGGTCTTGAGGGCGCCGATACGCACTTGGACCTGTCCGTTTTTGTTAGGCAACGCCTCTATCACTGCCATTTGATTCAATGTGACCAGCTTGACCGTCTGGCCCACCTTGAGCTCTGAGGCCTGAGGAGCCACTCCGCTGTCGGCCTGCTGGTAATCTCCCGCCTCTGAAATGTCATTTTCCTGTGCCCTGACCCTGGCTCTCAGCTGTTCGGAGCGCTTGCCATAGTCCTCGCTGCGGTAGTTCTCATACAGCTTGCGTGTCTCGTCCAGAATGTCTCCCATTTCATCTTTGGCTCTGGAAACAATCCTGCGGGCATCTGCCTTGGCGTCGGAGATAATGGTGTCTCTCCTGTCCTCCAGAGCAGCAATCTGATCCTCCAGTTGCTGAATGCGCGCCTCGGACTCCCTCAGCATGGCAGCAGCACGACTCCTGTCCTCCTCTGCTTCCTGTCTGTTTTGCTCGATGCTGACCAGCATATCCTCGAACTTGAGTTCGTCCTGGGTCACCATTTCCTTGGCCCTGTCGATAATAAAATCCCACAGACCAAGGCGAGAGGATATGGCAAATGCGTTGGACTTGCCGGGAATGCCAATCAGCAGCTTGTAAACCGGCTGCAATGTTTTGACGTCAAATTCGCAACATCCGTTCTCTATTCCCGGTGTGGTGGATGCAAAAACCTTGAGTTCGCTGTAATGGGTGGTAGCCATACAGACTACGCCTATTTTGTTCAGGTACTCCAGTATTGACATGGCCAGGCCTGCGCCCTCTGTGGGATCTGTGCCTGAACCCAGCTCGTCCAGCAGCACCAGGGTGCGGCCTTGAATGGAGCTCAATATATCTACAATATTAGTCATATGAGCGGAGAAAGTAGACAGGTTCTGCTCAATACTCTGCTCATCACCTATGTCGGCAAAGATATTCTCAAACACTGACATTCTGCTGTTGTGGGATGCAGGAATCTGCAAACCTGACTGCACCATCAGTTGCATGAGACCGACAGTCTTGAGGGAGACGGTTTTGCCGCCTGTATTTGGTCCCGTAATTACCAACACCCTGAACTTGTCTCCCAGGTTGCAGTCGATGGGCACAACCTTGTCCCTGGGAATCAGAGGGTGCCTGCCCCTGCGAATATCGATGATTCCCGCGTCGTTCATATGAGGTGAGGCGCATTCGTAGTCCAATGCAAACTTGGCCTTGGCGAATACAAAGTCAATATGGGCCAGAACCTCAACATCCAGAGTCAACCCAGTCAAATCTCCATAGGCCATAGCCGTCAGCTGGGCAAGGATGCGCTCGATCTCCAATTGTTCCTTAATCCGCAGTTCTCGAATCTTGTTGTCCGCCTCTACTACGGCCATAGGCTCTATAAACAGGGTGGAGCCGCTGGAGGAGGTATCGTGGACTATACCGGGAATGTCGTTCTTGTGTTCAGCCTTGACGGGCACCACATATCTGTCTCCACGCATGGAGATAAGGGTATCCTGCATGTATTTTGAATACTTGGAGGAGCGAATCAGTTCATTGAGCTTGTCTCTGATACCTCCCTGGAGTTCGTTGATCCGGCGCCTGATGGAATACAATTCCGGCGATGCATCGTCTGCAAATTCGTTCTCCCCAATGATGGCGGAGGAGATGGCATTTTCCAGCCTCTTGTCCACAAACAATGTGGCTATGATCTCTCTGATCGGGTCGGTTTGCTCCGGATCCGATGTGTTGGCCGACACGTCCTTAGAATCTGCGCTGTAGGACATCAGTTGCCTGGAAATCCGCAGAGTCTCTGCTATACCCAGCAAGTCCCAGGAGTTCATCATGGCGTCCTTGGCCAATCTGGAAAGAGTGGAGCGGATGTCCCTCATAGCTGTAAGCGGAGGGTTGCCGCATTTGATAATATACTGCACCGCGGCCTCTGTCTCAGACAGCATGGACAACACCTGTTCATAATCCGAGACAGGTGTCAGTTCTCGACATAGTTCGATGCCAACAGGAGTAACACCGTAGCCGGCCAATATGTCGGTTATCTTGTCAAATTCCAGGGCGTGCAGTGTTCTTTCGTTCATTGTTGTATCTGTGTGCTAGTCTAACTTGGGCAACTCTGTAGGTTGCTCGGCTGTGTCCTCTGCTTCCGGGAACATCTCCTCTGTCAGGCTCATCTGCTCATCCGGCGTTTCCTCAGTGTCCGGGAAGGGCGGCAGATCTGCCAGGGAACTGTACCCCATACAGCGGAGAAACTCGTCTGTAGTGGAATATGTAATAGGGCGACCGGGAATATCCAGCCTGCCCGACTCGTATATCAATCCCCTCTCCATCAGCTTGGCAATGGAGCTGTCGCTGCCTACGCCGCGGATCTTCTCAATAACAGCTCTGATAACAGGCTGCTTGTAGGCCACAATAGACAGCACCTCATATGCTGCCTGTGAGAGCTGCTGACGCTTCTCAATCTCGGCCAACTGAAGGATATGTTCGTACATGGAGGCATCTGTAACCATCTGGAATGCGTTGTTAATGCGAATTATCCTGAGGCCTCTGGCATCTCCGGAATAATCCAGCTGGAGCTGCAGAGCTGCGTCCTCTATCTGTGCTGTGTCCGCCAAAATAGTGTCTGCCAGTCTGTTTATGGATACGGGCTCTCCTGCAGTAAACAGCAGTGCCTCAATGATGGCCTTGATCTGCTCCAGGGACTTGTCGCTGGAGACTCTGTCTGTGCCGTATGCAGGCGTTATCCTGTCATCAAGTATTTTGCTCATATCAGGTCTCCTCCTCAAATCCTGTGCCCGCTCCGGACAAATCTATGTCTGCCTTGATCGCCTGTACGTTGATATCGCCGAACAGGTGCTTCTGCTGCAGCTTGACCTGCTGCATACGCGATAGCTCCAATACTGCCATGAATGCGGCTACTACCTCGGACTTGTCCTCCTTGGTTACGTCAAACTCCTGGTTGAAGTTGAACTTCTGCTTGTCCTTTAGTTTAGCTGCAATGCTGTTGAGCACTCGCTTGATAGGCACCCTCTCCCGCTTAACCACCTTGGGCAGGGGCTTGCGCTCAATCTCAATTCGCCACTGTCTGCGCCTGATAACCTCCTGGTAGGCTGCTATGAAATCCTTGACCTTGACATCGTCGTTGGAGAAGTTGATTCTGGCGGGCAATGGCTCAGGCGCCTTGGTCATAGTGCCGCCGTAGGTTGCCTCTCTCTCCCTCAGCATCTGGGAAACGCTCTTGACCCTCTTGTACATCTCCAGGCTGCGTGCCAAATCCTCTCGAGGATCTGCCTCCTCTTCCTGCTTGGGCACAGGCAGCATCATCTTGGTCTTGAGCTGCATCAGGTAAGCTGCTGCTACTATAAAGGAGGTGGCCTCCTCTACGTCCAGCCTCTCCGCCCTGTACAGGTAGG
This sequence comes from Clostridia bacterium, assembly GCA_017501105.1. Lineage (GTDB taxonomy): Bacteria > Bacillota > Clostridia > RGIG7378 > RGIG7378 > RGIG7378. The sequence continues at coordinate 5,646 of JAFVXO010000089.1, forward strand.
ACATATACTGGTCTGTGATGGCGGCGATAGGGATGTCCTTGATGTCTATTTTGCTCCTGTCGATAAGGTACAGCAACAAATCCAGAGGCCCCTCAAAGTCCTCCAGTCTGACAGGTCGTAAGTCCCAATGAATGTTATCTCCAATTGCCATATGGTCTCTGTTAGTTCAGGTGCATTGCCTTGCGGACCTGGTCCATGGTGGCGGCGGCCTTAGCGGCGGCCTTAACTCTGCCGGCCTCCAGTACGTCGTCAATATAGCCCTTGTCTGCAATTATCTGTTGTCTGCGCTGGTAGATGGGAGTCAGATACTCCTGAATCTTGGCCGCCAGCATCTTCTTGCACTGGACGCAGCCAATGCATCCGCCGCAGCACTGCTCTGTAATCTCGGGAACCTGCTCCTCGTTGAACACCTTGTGATATGCATATACAGAACAGATATCCGGGTGACCGGGGTCAGTCTTCTTAATACGGGAAGCATCTGTAACCATGCTCATAACCTTGGCGCGAACTGCCTCTGGGTCGTCGGCCAGGGCAATAGTGTTGTTGTAGCTCTTGGACATCTTGCGTCCATCGGTGCCGGGCAAAACCTTGGCCTTGGTCATCAGGGCCTTGGGCTCCGGGAAGACGGGGCCATACAGGTGGTTAAACCGTCTGGCCATCTCTCTGGTAAACTCCAGGTGAGGCAGCTGGTCCTCTCCAACGGGAACTGTGTCTGCCATATACATCAAAATGTCACAGGACATCAGTGCGGGGTAGCCCAAAAATCCGTAGGAGTTGATATCCTTGGAGCTGAGCTGCTGGATCATATCCTTGTACGTGGGGCAGCGCTCCAGCCATGACAGGGGTGTGATCATGGACATGAGCAGGTGGAGCTCAGCATGCTCCTTGACGTCTGACTGTCTGAAGATAACGCACTTGTCAGGATCCAGGCCTGCTGCCAGATAATCTGCTACCATCTCATATGTGTTGGGCTTAATAACCTCTGTGGAATCGTAACCTGTAGTAAGGGCGTGCCAATCTGCCACAAAGAAATAACAATCGTATTGATCCTGAAGTCTGACCCAGTTCTCCAGGGCGCCAAAATAATTGCCCAAGTGAAGTCTGCCTGTGGGTCTCATACCACTGAGTATTGTGCCAGCCATAAATATACCGTCCTTATATAGTCTATCCAAGTATTTTAACACTGGATGGAGTTTGCGTAAAGAGAGCGAAGTAGTCAATGGCGGCGAGATAGACTGCGAAGAAAGCTTATGATACATAAAAGTATCCTCCCAAGGCTTCACAAACTCAGGAGGATAAATATCTATTTGGTCTTTGGTTTAAAGGAAACAACTTACAGTCTCTAACTAGGGCATCACAGGGGAGTTGTAAATTTCTGACATTGCCCATTCCTCTTACCAGTTATAGAGCATCTCTTATCATCTTTATTTACCGGATTATTCCCGCAGACATCAACAATTCAATACCTGTAGCAACTAGTCCAAGTATATATGAAACAATGACGACCCAAAAGCCAATCTTACAGCCTAACTGTACCTTGGGTGATTTTAAACTATCTTTACTTTGCAAAAACAA
>JAFVXO010000014.1 GCA_017501105.1 Clostridia bacterium
GCCGATCCGGCAAAGCCCATTATCTTATTTACTATGGTCATGGCTGACACTGCATCGTCAGCAAAACCATATGCCAAAACCGCCTGTTCCTTGATGGCTGCATTTAGGAGAACCATAGCCACTGCGGCCACGCCCTGTCTTGCAAGAGACGGGATACCTCCTGTAAATATGTTTTTCAGGCACTGGGCTGTAGGACGGAAATCCTCAATATGCATCTGGACGGAGTTGCTCTTGGTGAGACCCACCAGCAGCACAATAAAGCTGATAACCTGGCTGATTACGGTGGCAGCTGCAGCGCCCATAATGCCCATATCAAACACGTATATAAACAGCGGATCCAAAGCTATATTGATAACACCACCAAGGCCAATTCCGATCATGCCAAACATGGCATTTCCCTGGAACCTCAGCTGGTTGTTAATAACAAAGGAGCCCATTGTAATAGGCGTGCCAAGCAGGACAATCGACATGTAATCCAAAACATATGGCAATGCAGTATCTGTGCTTTGCAGCAGGTGTACTGCCACAGGGGTGCGGAACAAAAGTCCCAGAGCTGAAATCAACACACCTATCATAAGGGCCAATAAAAATCCCGTGGTGGCCATTTCCTTGGCCTTCTGGGTGTTGCCCTTTCCCAATTCTCTCGACATAAAGTTTCCGGAACCATGCCCAAAGAAAAATGCAATTGCCTGGACGATTGACACCAGAGGAAATACGAAGCCTACTGCCGCTGTTGCACTGCTGCTGTCTCCGATGCCTCCCACAAAATACGTATCCGCCATATTGTATATGGAGGTAATCACCATGCTGACGATGGTGGGTATAGCCAGCTGTCCGATAAGCCTCTCCACCGGAGCTGTAGTCATACGGACCAGTTTTTCCTGTTGTGTTTCCCTGTTCATTGTCCTGTCCTGCCAAAATAATCAAAAAAATTCAAGTTAAGTATAGTTCTGTTTTTCCCGTACGTAAAGAAAACACTTTATTAAAAGCAAAAACACTAAATCGTAGCTTTTTTGTTAATCATAAATTTAACATCACTTGTATAATTGTTTGGTAACATAAGGAGTTCTCTGATATGGATAAAGAGCGTAACAAGCTATACAACATTTCCCGTCGACTGGGCAAATATGCTGCATCCTCAGCTCTGTCTGCAGTGGTTGATATTGTACTGTACTCCCTTCTCTATCACTTTGCATTCCAGGGGCTCAAACCGGCTATGCACACACTGTTGGCGGTCTCCATCGCCAGAGTCTGCTCCTCTGCCGTCAACTATGCATGTAACTCCAAGTTTGTATTCCGCATTACCAACTCATCTGCGTTATGCAAATATTATATCCTGTGGTTTTTTCAGCTGGCCTCCTCATTCCTGTTGGCCCACCTTACGGCAAACATCTGGGACCTTAATCCTACTGTTTCCAAGCTGATCTGCGACTTGATCCTGGCAATCCTCAGTTACCAGCTACAGAGGCGCTGGGTCTTTAAGCCCAACAACAATCCAAACGGTCCCCTGGTATCCATTATCAGATTTTTTGTCAAACTGTTCGCACCTAAATACAAGACATTTCAAAGTCCCCGCGCCGAACCCTGTGTCTACGTGTGTCGCCACATGTGTATGCACGGTCCCTACACCACTCTCATTTGGATGAAGCCCCAGGCCCATCCCATGATTTTGGACTGTTTTTTTAACTATGACTCCTGCTACGAACAGTACAGGGACTATACTTTTCCGAGCAGATACCGACTGCCCAAATTCCTCGTATGCACTGTTTCCAAGCTCTTCTCTCTTGTGGTAGTTCCCGTTATCCGTAGTCTCCATGCCATTCCCGTGTTCAGAGGTGGAAACAAAGCCATTACCACACTCAAGAACTGCCAAATGGTACTTAACGAAGGACACAGTATAATAGTCTACCCGGACAAAAATTACGCTGCCCGAGGAGATACAGAAGACAATATTTACGATGGTTTTTTGTATATTGATTCGATGTATTACAGGAAGACCGGCAAGCATCTGGATTTTGTCCCTCTGGTTATAGATGACCATAACAGGACTATCCGCGAACTGGATCCTGTACGATTTGAGACCCGAGACTTTTCAGCAGAGCGAGGGCAGGTTGCGGCCAAAATTGCTGCTGCCATATTCGGTTCTCACTAATTCTGTTTGCGTACAATTGTATACTCGTCTCCGGGACGATACATGGGGCATCCGCTATATCGGCCTGTCATGAACAGGCCTGCCTCATCCTGATCCATTGCGTCATAGCAGTCGCAATAGTATTCGTCTGTCTCCATGTCGTAGGAGTAATTGATGCAATCCTCACAATTGGTCTTTCCCATATTTCTATCCTCACGAAGGTATTTTCCGTCTTCTACCCAATGCAGATAGGTTTTCCTATCCAGATAGCCCTGGACAAGGGCGAATGGCCCACATCCTCTGTTGCCGCCACAGGCAAATCCGGGTTATCTACTTCTCCCAGCACCATATCCAAAACGGCCTCTCTTCCCATGGTTCGATCAGCCTCAGTAAAAGTGCCCAGCACCAGTCCCTTGATTTCACCAAAGGCGCCCTGAATCCTCATCTGTGTCAGCATGGAGCGCAGTTGCTCCTCTGTGCCTCCGCGGCTCTCCAGCAGCAACACCTTATCTGTCATGCGTGGCATAAACTCCGTACCTGACAATTTGAGCAGGCACCGCAGGTTTCCTCCTATGAGCACACCATCTATCTCTCGTCCCTGCAGCATTCTCCACGACACACGGAAAAGTTCATCTCCCTCTGCAGATATGGCCTGTGACAGGCGATGTCGCTGTGTGCCGCTACTATCCCATATGGCATTTTTCACCTGATATAGTACGGATGGCATGCCTGTTTTGGCGTAAATGCCGTTGATAACTGTGGTTAAGTCGCTATATCCCCACAGGGGTTTGTAGCACTCGGCTATAGCATCGTAATCCAGATGCTCCAGCACACCTAGGGCCAAATTGCCTCCGGATATGTCAAATATGGCCTCTACATCCGGATTCAAATACATGTTCATCAGTGCTACAGCCTTGGCATCATAGGTGACAGCTCTATCGTACATCACAGGGCTCTCCACTGTCTTGAGGCCCATAGTCCCCAATAAATCCTTGAGCTGTTGGTCCTGGTCTCTGTATTGGGCCTTAAGGGGATCTGAGCAGGCTACCAACCCCACCTTGCCCCGAACAGGACAGCGATAATCTGAATCCATATAGATATTACTCCACCTCGCTTACTAGTTCTTCCACACAGTTACTCTTCACAGTCTTGCATTCCACCAATGGAGATTTTTCTCTGATCCTTTTTCCATCAGTCGCAATTTGTCAAATCAGTTTTTCAGGCAACCGATGGGAACTACATATACACCATCTTGACGGCGATATGCGTAATCACCGATTCCCGTCAAAACCATAAGGAAAGACGGTGCGTTCATCTTATCTGTATCAATTTTGGATTCCATTGATTTAAGGCTTTTTGCGCCTTCCTCAATGAGCTTGTCACCGCCGAGCTTGATTTCAACAAGTCCGTATTTTCCGTTTCTCAAATGGATAACTGCATCACATTCCTGTCCGTCTTTGTCTCGGTAGTGGTAAATCCCACCGTTCAGAGCATCAGCAAAAACACGAAGGTCTCTGATACAGAGCGTTTCAAACAGGAAACCGAAAGTTTTTAGGTCATTTACCAAGTCATTCGGACCGATACCCAAAGCAGCAGCAGCTATGGATGGATCAATATAATACCGAGTATCGGAGGAGCGAATAGCAGTTTTTGACCGCAGATTAGGATTCCATGCAGGCATATCCTCTACAACAAAAATTTTGCGGAGAGCATTGACGTAAGATGCAACGGTTTCCTCGCTAATTGGCGTTTCATCGTTTGCGGCAATATCCTGTGCAAGCACAGTATTGGGAACTTGACCGCCTTGATTTCTTGCATAGGAACGCATGAGCCTACGAACTCTTTCAGGGTTCTTTTTCACATTGTCAGCTCGGTTAATATCGGAGTGAACTACGGCTTCGTAGTAATCCATCGCTTGGTCTAAAGCGATTTCGTCACGCATATCCACCGCTTGCGGCCATCCTCCCCGGCATACAAGGAAAGCAAGACGATCCATACTTAAGTTGGAGTTTCCGTCAATCTCAGTCGTTCCATCAAACAGGTCCTTTAAGCTAACTTCGCCTGTTGAATCTCCCGATTCATATAAGCTCATTGTTCTCATTGTAAGCCAGGTAAAACGCCCCGTACCGGAGTGCGTTATTTCCTTGGTGTCAGCAGGAACAGCAGAACCGGTGAGAACAAACTGCCCAAGCTCGCCACGATGGTCTACTTCAAAACGGATTGCATCCCAAAGTTTTGGAGCAAGTTGCCATTCGTCAATAAGTCTTGGCGTTGCACCCTTTAACAATCGTTTGGGGTTCAAATCGGACATGGCGATGTTTTGCTCCTTCGTTTCCGGGTCATCCATATACAAAATACTGGCGACGAACTGTTCAGCGGTTGTGGTTTTACCACACCACTTAGGGCCTTCAATCAGCACCGCACCTTTGCCTTCTAACTTTCGCTTTAGGATGTCGTCGGCAATTCTTTTTCTATAGTTTTTCATTCGGAACACCTCGTTTCCATTTACGTCGTCTATATTATGCACCATAAGTACAAATTTCACAACAATTTTCAGACGATTGGCGAAATATTTTTCCGACGATTGGCGACAAACAAATGTGTCAGTTGGCGTTTAACAAATCCGACGATTGGATTTAACCTATTTTGCTCTTTAAAATCGGGGTATAACCCTAATTATGCATAGTTCCCGTCAAACATAGCGCAAGCGGTAGAATTCCAGATAGGTCCCTGATATAAAGGAAATCCGCTAACCTTTACTCCACCTCTATCAGCTCGTACTCTCTGGATCCTACGCCCATCTCTGCTGCAGCCTCTATGGTGTGAACGCCGTTTTGGGCCTCGATGCGCTCCAGCAAGTGTCCCTGTCCCGGATCCTCCACTGCTGCATATACCAAGTCAAGGCATGCCTGGTCAATGGCTACAGGATCTGTGGAAATCAACACGCCAATGTCTGCCATACAGGGATCCTCTGCAACTGCACAACAATCGCAGTCCACGGACATGTTGGCCATTACATTAATATAGATAGCGTCTCCGCCGAAATACTCCACTATGGATAGAGCAGCATCTGCCATAGACTCCAGGAATGAATCGTGGTCTGCAGTCCAAATCTTGGCAGGTTCGCCGGCACCGTGAATATATGCCTTGCCATATGCGGAACCGATACCGATAGACAGCTGTTTGATCGCACCGCCGTAACCACCCATGGGGTGTCCCTTGAAGTGGGACAGCACCAGCAGTGAGTCGTAATTTGTCAGATGACTGCCTACGAAATTGCGTTTAATTCTCTTGCCCTCAGGGATATCCAGCACCAGGTCCGGTGACTCCTCGTCAAGGATATCCACATCAAACTTGTCGCACCATCCGTGATAACGCATGGTCTCCCAGTGCTTCTCCGTAGTATCTCTGCTTCCCTCGTATGCTGCATTGCACTCTACAACTGTGCCCTGGACATATTTTACAACGGGTTCCCAAAACTCAGGTCTCAGGAAATTCTGATTGCCAGTCTCACCGGAGTGGACCTTGATGGCCACGTTGCCTGGCAACTCCTTGCCCAACAACTGATACATTTCCAGCACCTTGGCAGGTGTAATTGTTCTCGAAAAATAAACCTTGGACTTCATATTTCCTCCTCTGTCTCTGTAAAAAAACGAGCGCCGTTACACGCTCGTTTAGTTAACCAAATCATGTCCCGTCAAGGGTATTATCTCCTCTCCTCCACGGGGTGTCAATCGGATGCAGCCTATTATCAGATCTCAGCCATCCACAGTCCATGCAGGTTGCAGTATGCATATACGCCCAGAGGCTTCTCGTCTGCCAGTGCAAATGTGGTGGCAGGTGCCTCTCCGGGAGCCAGACACTTGCGATGGCCTCCCTTGTCTGTCTGCAGGTAAATCCATTCTATGCTGTGCTCCTCTGTCATGGGATGCAATACGGAACCAACCTCTACCTTGACCAGGTCTCCCTCAACAGAAACAACTGGAATATGCTTCTCATGGCTGGCCTCCACAACGCCGGGCTCCAGCTGCTTCATCTTAGCCCCGCAGCACATCATGGGAACACCGGATGAATGGATCATACCTACGATGTTTCCGCAATGCTCGCAATAGTAAAATTTGTTGTTACACATAGTTCTTCCTCCTGATTTGTTTTTGTATGCATAATGTTTTCACATTATTCCTGATTAGATTCCGGGGCAGAGTCCTGTCCCTGTACCCTCTTGACTGAGCTCCTCAACTCAGCCATCAACTGCTCTGCAGACACAATCAACATCTCATCGTAGCAGTATACGTCAAAATCACCTGGGGTGTAGTCCTTGCCAGTCTTGTCGTGCAGGAGCTTGGCCTGATATTCGCCCAACTCATGGAGTCCCATAAATGTAGTCAGGCAGGAGTGGCGCTTAGCGTCCATGTCCTTGGTCTTGACCTTAAATGAACCGTCGTCCTTCTCCACAACCTCCATATCCTTGAGAGCCATAGGGAGGAACTCCAGCATCAGATGGTATGCGTTCCAACGAGCATGTTCCTGGGCCAGCAGGGCGTTGCGCTTGCTCCTGACAAAGTACTCTTGGTATTGGTAGTCACGCTCCTCACGGGCATATTCCTGCCGGATAAGGCCTGCCCCATCTGCTCGTTGGTCATTTACAAATGTGAGACCCAGCAAATTGAGCTTTAGCTTCAAATTCATCGCGGCATAGATATTCGAGCTCATGGTGAAGTAGCTCAGGCTACACCATTTCTGGCGGGCAATCTCCTCTACCTGTTCCTTGGAATCAGGGCAAGTCCCGGATGCAGCCAGATTTCTCTCCACATACACCTGATTTACCATCTGTGCCATGAAATTGAGGCTGTCGTTGACTATAACATTGTGGTTGTAAATCTTGCTGAAGTCTCCATAGTAAGTGACGTTCTCGTCATCTCTGGCATACACATCACTGCACACAAACATGTGGTAGTTCGCTGCCCCGTGGAGCATGGTTCTAAGTCTGCTGCATGTGTTGATATTTCTGTATGCATCTCCAGTGTCCACAAACAGGTAGTTGTAGGATGGTTCTGATGCAATTTTGTCTGCAATGTCGGACAGGGTATCTCTCAGGTATGGATTGCCCTCAACAATCTCGGTATTGTAGGGCATTTCCGGCATGGGCAGGTAGTCCTGAGAATTCTTTGACATCTTGTTCAGGGTACGTTTGAGACCTCCAATCATCCAAACATTGTCGTCCACATCCGTGTCGTAAACATAGTAATTGACGGGTAGAACATGGTAGGCGCCGTCCCTGTAGCATACCAGCTGATTGTTCATAATGCTCTGCCTGTATAGCTCTCCACTGAGGGCGCTAAAGCCCAGCAAGTATACGTTGATCTTGCTGTCTGGCTTAACAGAGGCGTCCTCTGCAAACATGTGGCGAGGCATGTGTTCCGTGACAGGGTGCTCCTCGGTAAAGGACCTGGCCAGCAATTCGTTTCTGGAAAACGTGGTAATACACTCCTCAAAACCGCTCCGCTCCACTACCTCCTGGCGAATGGTATCGGACCTGCCATCCTCTACTTCCACGTACATGAATATGTTATCAGAAGCCTGCTCCGACCCCTTGTACTCAATAAATGTGTCGATATGCTTCAGCCCAGACTCCCCCTGCAGAGGGCAGATAATGTTGTATCTGGTCTTGGATCCAAACAATCGACTCTGCAGCAGTCTGACAGAAAAATTGCGGCGCCAGACCACATAACCGTCCTCCATCAAAGCTACTGCAGCCTCTCTGGTAGTATCCTCTCCTATCAGTAGAACTGCGTTGTCACAATGGCGTGCATACTCCAGCGCCATATCGCAGCTACCCAAAACCATATCGCAGGTAGGCTTAGCCATGGCACGGGCCAGACAGGCTCTATTTCTAATAGTATTGCTAAACGCCTCGATAGCTGCGGAAATGGTGGCGATAAGGGCCAGCAAGGTTCCCATCAGATAAGCACAGACATAATTAGGAGCTGCCAGGGCAAAGTCGGAAACCTTGTCCGTCTCCACCTCTCCCAGGAACAGCTTAATGGAACCAGTAATGCATTCCAGCATGCCAAACACCAGGTTGTCGCTCTCTCCCAGCTCAATCACTCTGTACAGAAAGGGCACCAAATACAGGGCCAGGTTCATCACGAACACCAAACTCAAAAACAGAACTGTCTTGTTAATCTTTCTGTTGCATATCCTGCCCACAATGTATCCCACCAGAAGTAATACCTCCAGGGCAAAAACTACCATGCTAATTATATTCCACATAATTGCTCCTCTGTACTTATTTCCCGGTGACGGGCTGTACAGAAGTATTTTACCGCAAAGAGAGGAATTCCGCTACAGACAGAATTCAGCAATACAAACCACCCCGCGACAATCACAGTAGCACCTGCAGGCGCAAGTGCTATCGAATATTATGTACTATTTGTGGAGTGGCGCTTTCTGCAACAAATATGGGTCAATAGTCCTTTTTTCAGCGTCTTAAAGGCATTGACTCCCTGTCCCTGTTCCCCGCACAATCTCCCCGCAGGCTATTTTAGCCCCTGCATTTCCTGAGGGTTGGGATGAGAAATCGTCGAAACCTGCGTGAAGAAGTATGGTTTTTCCAACAATCTCTCCTACCGTGAACCTGTCTGTCAAAAACGCAGAAACACCATATCCCTTGGCGCTGAACATAGGCGGCAAATCTCCTGAGTGATATGGGTGCGGGCAGCTATGGGGGTTGTAATGCACTCCTACATCTGCAAATGGATCCTGTCTATCCCCTGTGCAGGAGTCACCCTCATGAATGTGGAAGGCAAAAATTGGCGAAGCACATGCCCCCTGATGTGTCGGCAATCCTTGAACCTCCGCAACAACCAGTGTCCCTAAAGCGTGTTTATAAAAGCGTATCATCCCTCGCAGGCCTGGCATTTGCGAACTACCTCTCAGCCTTGCCCATGCGTCTGGCTGGCGGCGCAGGATAGCGTCAATAGAAGTAAATGTGCGGTTTTGAGTCATAATTGGCCTCGTGTTGGTTTTATATTACTCTATGCCGCAGGAGCGCTATGTGTCAGCGGTGGGAGGGATATAGCTCTTGATACCCTACAAATATCTGATACTCAAAACAGTTCATAAAAAAGCGACAAGTCCCTGTCAGAACCTGTCGCTATGGTGCGGCCGGAGGGGACTTGAACCCCATTTTTTCCGTTTGAACCCCGATTTCGGCATTTGAACCCCACCCAAGCCTAAAAATGAACCCCCATATTTGGATGTAATATGGCGGCCTGAATTTCCAGACCGCCATACTTGTTTTAGAATTCCATTACCCAAAAGTCTTCCATATTGTTGGAAAATGAAATTTCATCTTGGATGGTTTCTACATACCGGAAACCTGCTTTTTGGTATGCCTTGATTGCCCGTTTATTACGAGACGAAACACGGAGTAGTATCCGTCCAGTATGACCTTTTACCCTTCGAATTTCTTGGACACAGCGAGCGTGATACAAAGGTTGCCCCATTTCCTTGACCCGTAAACTCTGGTGCCATCGACCAGCCATCCCACAGATCGTCTCCTTCGAATTGACAGGCTACCTGCCCAAGGATCATGCCATCACAGGTCAAGCAAAACTGCTCTACGCCCCATACAGACTCACCCAGCAAGTATTCGTCATTATTCCCTTTGAAATTGTAAGCATCATAGGGAGCTTCGTACTCCCATTGGACGATTTCTGCCACGGTTTCTTTGGTAAGAGGTTCCAATGAACTCTTTGCCATGTTGATTTGGTTTTTCATTAACAATCCTCCAAATGATATTCGGAGGGTTAAGAAGCATCAACCCTCCATACACGATTCATCTTCATAAAAAACCACCCTTTCTGTTCTATTTTGTATTTAAACACCGCTTGCGGTGTAGATACCCTTAACCAACCCGTAAAAGATATTCTTTCAGTGCAGCCATATCTCTCGCTTGAAGATACATCCGCTGAGTGGTTGTATGTTTGGGTTCCGAGATTAACCGCACTACCTCATCAAGAGCATGCCACTGCACGGTTGTTTTGTTTGCAATCTCGTCGTCCGTTAACTGGATAGGTTCTGGGGCATGATCGGTAGTTACCACATAGTAGTAAGATTTGCATGTAAAATCCTGGTGAGCCCGGTTCTCCAAAACAATTCCCAGCTCCTCAATATGGTCGCAAGTACATCCGGTTTCCTCGTATATCTCCCGACGAAGGGCGGTCAGTACATTTTCGCCATCCTCAATGCCGCCACCAGGCAGACTGTGGAGCTTAAACTTGTCGGCATACATGACAGTATATAGTCCTTCCCGGTTTTTGACAATGGCACGGGCAGTGATCCGGGGGCTCTTGGTAGACAGCCCATCCGTTCCCAGTATGCTCTTATCATTCAATTCACAAATATATTTCATAGCTTTTAGTCCCTTGTGAAGGTAAATTCTCAATGATCTTTTATTCTTCCTCGCAACCTGCTTCTTTGGCATACTGTGTGATTTGTTTACGCACGGCATCATACCGTTCTTTGTCAAACTGGTATGGCTTTCGCTCTTTTACAAAGTTTCGACTGCCTCTTTTTTCGTAAGCATAGCGAGGAATCAGCTGGATATGATAGTGGTTATTGGGTCCGTCGCACATGGTACACAGGTACACCCGTTCACAGCCGTAAACAACACAAAGAATCTGCATAAACCGCTTGGCAAAACGAATAATCTTCTCGTTGATATGATCTGGGGCTTCGCTCATATCGTGATAATGGGCAATCGTAGAGATACACATATGCCCCTCTGCTCTCGGATTCCCTACGAAAAAGCACTCAATTTCCGAATCTTCATACAAAAGCTTATCGGAAAGATCGCCATAGAGGGCACCATCATTTTCACGATTAAAGCAGGTCGGACAAATACCCATATCAGTTAGTTCTCCGGGGGAGAGTTTCAATAGATCTTCCTTAGTCATGATTTTATCTCCAAACAACAGTATATCAATTATTCAATGATTGTTCCGATATGCTTGTCCTGGCGCCATTGGGGAGCCGAGCCATCATCGCCCCAGTATTCATCGAAGGATGCAATCTTTCCGTCCACTACTCGAATGAAAGAAGTAGCATGGCAAGAAACACTTCCATCCTTGCTATACACATGTGTGGCAGTGATGATATGGGTATCGGTGGTGGCGACTCGTTCGACCTCACCATCCCATTCACCGGGGTACTCACAGTTCGCCCGAATAAATTCCTCCACGGTGAAATGCTCGTTGGTGTTGTGCCAGTTCACCCAGGCTTCGGGGTGGAAGTATTCACGGATTGCATCTGCATCCTTCCGCAGAACGTCATCCCAGAACCCTCGTATATTCATAATGTTCTCTCCATCACTAAAATTGTGGAACCGTCGCTTTCGTACTCTTCTCCCGTAAAAGCGAAGCCATTCTTCAACCAAAACGCTTTACTTTGGAAATTTCCTTTGTCAATTCCTAAGCGGACTTTTTCAAAACCTAGTTGTGGCAAATATGTAACACTGTCAGAAATAATCGCCGTCCCGATGCCTTGCCCTTGTAAATTGGAGCTCATTGCGAAGAATCCTAGCAACGCAGTTCCGTGTTTCGGATAATGTTCAATTAAGTCCATAACCGCAATCAAAATATCGTTCTGAAAAAAGCCAATATAATGTTTATCTTTGAATTCTTTATTAGGCGGAATCGCTTCCATATCTTCAATAATGCTTTCCACCGTCACCATTGGCGGATGATACTCATAAAAAATGCTATTATTCTTAAGTGCTTCATAAACCAATTCTGCATCCGCTGGTACCAAATTGCGAACTGTGTATTTGCTTGAAAGATATTGAATATTTATAGCAACCACTCCTTCCCGCATTTATAGTGAGATTATACCAGTTTTTGAAATGTAAATAATATGTTTTCTAGATTGTAGACAATAATTTGTTCCACTATATAAGTAGTATGAGAGTCATACTTGCGTTTCAAGAAAACAATTTTGGTGCGAATTAACTCTAAATATTTCTCTCAATATTAATATATTTTAGATATAAAATAGTCCGCGTCCGGTGCAGAAGTACCTTCTAGTTCGCAGAAACTGTAATGTACAAAATTCATTGAAACGAAGAAGTGGCCGTGCAGAGGAACCAACTCTGTACTGCTACGAACAAAGGTTTATTTAACATCTTTTAGAAAAACAAAAAACCCGAACATTTCATCGATTGGTAAAAGATTCGGGTTTGAATGCTTTGGTGCGGCCGGGGGGACTTGAACCCCCACTCTCTCGAAACGGCACCTAAAACCGTCGTGTCTGCCATTCCACCACGGCCGCATATGACATACTACGAATGAGTATGATTGTTTATGTGATCCATGCAATATTCCCTGAGGCCAGTACAGCTGACGCAATAGCGGAACTGCATGTTCGGATCGGACTCGTCTGTTTTACCACAAACACAGCACTTGTGTCTATAGTTCTTAACCGCATGTTTTGCATTTACCTTTATGATTTTGGATTGGTACTGTGCCTTGCGCACCTTGTTCTTGCTGCTAAAGCGTATCTTCTCCATCCACTCGCCGCCAAACCACAGCAGATAGTTAGCCAGAACAGCCACCGATGTCATAGCCGATAGGATGTCACCCAGCACAATGCCGCTCAGCACGGCCCATGCCATTCCCACAAAGCTAATAATGCCCAGCCACTTTGCCTTAACCGGCAGAATCAGGAATATTCTGATAAGGGCGTTGGGATAAATCGTAGCAAATGCCAGGAATAGACCGGAATTCAGCAACAGTGATGACATGGTGTCCATATATCCCGGCAAAACCAAGTTGATGCCGTAGCCTATAAATGCGCATATCCAGCAGAGCACAACGCCACTCACATAGTACATTGTAAACTTGCCTGCGCCCCAATAATGCTCCAGGTTGCTGCCAATCCAGTGGTAAAAGTAGAGTACAATCGCATTCCACAGCACCAGATTAACCAGACCTGTGCCAAGTTCCGGCAGCACAAACACGAATGTCACCAATCTCCAAATCTGTCCCCTGATAACATCCCCAGGGTTAAGGGTCAGCCAGTTACTTACAGAAATCTGCCACAGGGAACCTGCTATGATATCCATCACGAAAACAGCCACATTGATGATAATAATGTAGTACATTAGATTAGGAATGTTGTGTTTGTTGAAGAATCTCCTGATCTTGTTCATGAAGACACCCTTTCGTGATATAATCCAAATAATAATTTATTATACAATGAGGATAAAACCTTGACAAACGAACTTTTGTATCTGGCCGGAGGCCTGGGGGCTGTCGCTGTTGCCGGACTCACAGTTGGATTGGTTACGCCGCGATTGCTATCTGTGGAGACGGTAGCTATAGCTTCCTGTCTGCCTGATCACCGACCTACCGGCACCCGTTTTATCCACATTTCCGATTACCACTTTGAGCAAATGCTGGTTTCTGAGGAAAAACTAACCCAGGCTATTGACCGGGCTGACCCGGAGGCCATCCTCTTCACCGGCGACTTGTTTGGCTATGCCTCCAGCGCCACCAAGGCTCTTGAGTCCTTGAGACGCGTTGCCGGTACCAGGCCCGTGTTCATGTGTTTGGGCAACCACGAGTACAAGGCATACCGCATCAGCACAGCGCCTGCAGGTGAACCCGACTCGGTAGACAGCTACATGGAACACGCCCGCAGTCTGGGCTTTACAATCGCCCGCTACGGCCTTTGGGAGCACGCCCGACACAACATCGTCGCTGTAGACGATTACCGCGCCAACAGTCAGGATTTGGCTCTCTACAAAGCTAATATCCAGCAGCAACTGCTGCAAACCAACCCTGAACTTCCCACCATACTATTGTGCCACAGTCCTGCCACAGCAGGCATTATTGCCAATATGGATCTCCCCTATGCCCATCGCCCCCACATGATCTTGTGCGGGCACTATCACGGCGGACAGGTGGATCTGCCGGGACACCCCGAGTATATCCACTTCCGCAGGGAGCTGGCCATGCTACCACGACATTTCCGCGGCCTCAAGGTCCACAACCACATACCTGTGTATGTCAGCAGGGGCCTAGGCTGTGTGGTGTTGCCGCTGCGCTTCGCCTCCACACCGGAGATTACCATTATCCAGAGCTGATTATTAACTAACAAGGTCCGCCTCTCCTGAAGCGGACCTTGATTTTTGCTATTTTGCTGTACCTCGCTTAGTTCGCAGAGTCACGTCCAGAATCTTGTCCTTGAGAGCCTGGGTCCTGTACCTGTTGCTGACTCGCCAGGTCCAATTGCCCTGAGGCACAGAGGGAACATTCATCCTGCCCTGTTCGTTGGTCAGCTGCAAATAATCCTGCATGGGAATCACCGCCAGGTTAGACCTACTGCTTAGCGCCAATTCGATCATGGCATATGTAGCCGTCTGACCCTTGCGCCTTGGACACTCCCTCTTGAAGCGTTCCAGGGTACTGCCACCGATTTCCCTAACCCACGAGGCCGTACAATCTGCATCATGGGAGCCGGTGTACACAACAGAATTGGAGTGAGCATATGTCCTTGGCAGGTATTCGCTGTTTTCGTCAAAAAAGGCGAACTGCAAAATCTTCATGCCCGGGAAACCGGTATCCTCCAGAAGTGCCCTAACATCGTCTGTAATAAAGCCCAGATCCTCTGCAATTATCTTTGCATTTGGATACTGTTGCCTGATAGTGCGGAACAACTGTATGCCCGGTGCAGATGCCCACTGTCCACGTCTGGCGTTTTCGTCCCCGTATGGTACATGGTAATAACCTGCAAATCCGCGGAAATGATCGATGCGCAAAATGTCGTACATCCTGAAGGCATATCCTACCCTGTCACACCACCAAGCAAAATTCTCCCGCTCCATGAGTTCCCAGTTGTATATGGGATTACCCCACAGCTGTCCATCCGGCGAAAACCCATCCGGTGGAACGCCTGCAACGCAGGTGGGCTTAAAGTTCTCATCCAGCAGGAACTGTTCCGGTGCTCTCCACACGTCCATGGAATCATGGGCAACGTAGATTGGCATGTCTCCTACTATGTATATACCGTTGGAATGTGCGTAGTCCATGAGGGCCCGCCATTGCTTAAAGAACTGAAACTGAATCCACATCCAAAAGTCGCACTCATCCCGGTACTGATCTGCCAACAGTCTGGCCTGTGTACAGTCCCTGTGCTCCTCCGGCCATGTGTCCCATGCCCTATATCCATTGTTGACCTTGAGGGCCATAAAGAGGGCGTAGTCTAAAAGCCACTGCTTGTTGCGGGAAACAAAGGATGCAAATGCCCTGCGACATCTCTTCTCCTCCACAAATCTCTGGTACGCCTTGCGTAGCAGGTCGAATCTGGTGAAAAACAGCCAACCATAGTCTACCCTGTCACCAGAGTAACGGGCGCTATCCAGCTCAGCCTTGCTAAGCAATCCATCCTGTGCCAGAATCTCTGGATCTATGAAATAGGGATTGCCTGCCACAGATGCAGGTGACTGATATGGGCTGTCTCCATATGATGTGGGATTCAGGGGCAAAACCTGCCAGCACTTCTGACGTGTCTCCTTCAAAAAGTCCACAAAATCATATGCGCCCTTGCCAAAATTGCCTATGCCATAGGGCGAAGGCAGGCTGCTAATGGGCATAAGTATGCCGCTCTTGTGTTTAAAACCGAAATTGTCTCTGGAATTGCCCAAAGGTATCTCCTTTCGCCGGTTACAGTCTGGCCTCCAGCTCTTGCCTTCTGTCCTCGTAACCAGGCTTACCCAACAGGGCAAACATGTTTTTCTTGTATTCCTCTACGCCGGGCTGGTTAAATGGATTGACGCCCAGCAAATATCCGCTGACACCGCATGCCAGCTCAAAGAAATAGATCATCTGACCAACCACGTACTCATTCAATCCAGATACGTGCAACATAAGGATGGGGTTGCCTCCGTCGTTGTGTGCCAAAACTGTGCCCATGGTGGCCTTGCTATTGACATACTGCATGGTTCTGCCGGCCAGGAAGTTCATGCCGTCAAAGTTCTGCAGGTCTTCGTTGATAATTACATCCTCCTGGGATGTCTCCACATTAATAACTGTCTCGAACAGTATGCGACGGCCCTCCTGAATGTACTGTCCCATAGAGTGCAGGTCTGTGGTACAATCCACTGCTGCCGGGAACAGGCCTCTGCCGTCCTTGCCCTCGCTCTCTCCGTAGAGCTGCTTCCACCACTCACCAAAGCTATGGAGCGCGGGCTCATAGTTTGTGAGGATCTCGATGCTATAGTCCTTGGCCAGCAGTATGTTGCGTGCCACTGCATAGCGATAGCAGTCGTTGGTTTTGAGGTCGGGATTGCTGTACAGCTCATATGCCTTGGCTGCGCCGGCCATAAGCTGGTCAATGTCGCATCCTGCTGCTGCAATAGGCAACAGGCCAACCGCCGTCAAAACAGAATACCTGCCGCCAATGTCGTCCGGCACTACAAACTGTCTGTATCCGCACTTGTCAGCCATTGTCTTGAGGGCTCCTCTGTGGGCGTCTGTGGTCACAACAATACGCCTGGAGGCCTCAGCCTGGCCGTAGTGCTCCTCCATATATTCCTTGATAATCCTGAATGCGATAGCCGGCTCTGTGGTGGTGCCGGACTTGGAAATAACGTTTACGTAAACACTCTTGCCCTCGATAATCTTAAGGCAATCTCTGACATATGATCCGCTGATATTGCATCCCAGGAACAGAACCTGGGGGGTATTCTTGCCGGGAACCATGTTGAACAAGGGCCCCTTAAGCATCTCGATAACCGCTCTGGCTCCAAGATATGAGCCTCCGATGCCAATCACCAAGAATATCTCTGCATTGTTCCTGATCTCATCTGCAACCTGCTTAATGCGGGCAAACTCGTCTCTATCATATTCAAGGGGCAGACGCAACCACCCTAGATAATCACTACCGGCGCCTGTGCCCTGGGTAATGATGTTGTGGGCATCTGTAACTCTCTGCTGCCAGTCCATGATACAGTTATCACAGACCTTGCCTGCGCCCTTAGTGCAATCAAATCTCAAATCACTCATTTTGTTCCTCTTTATGTTATGTGTTGCTCTTCATAAAGAACACATATAATTCTTCCGTATATTATACCCATTTACAGTATCTCCGTAAAGCCAATTTTGACACATTACCTGCTTGTCGAAAGCTACAAACACCGCAAAAACGCCCATTTCTCGGGAAACAGGCGCTGGATTTCGATTATGTATTTGTTGTTGGTTGTTCCGGGATTACTTAGCGCACTTCTCGTAGGCGGCGATGTTGGCACATACGCAGAAAACCTTCATGGCCAGAGCCAAATCCTTAACGGAAACAGCTGTAGGAGCTATACGGATATTGCTGTCCAGAGGGTCCTTGCCATAGGGGAAAGTAGAACCTGCGTTGGTGAAGAATACACCTGCCTTGGCGGCCATATCCACTACCTTGGCGGCGCAACCGGGCATAACGTCTACGCTGATAAAGTATCCGCCCTTGGGATTGCTCCAGGATGCGACCTTGGCAGAGCGAATGCCGGACTTGAGAGCCTTGAGCACCACATTAAACTTGGGGCGCATGATTTTGGCGTGCCTCTCCATGTGCTTGAGAATATTCTCAGGATCCTTGAGAAAGTCCACGTGCATCTTCTGATTAATCTTATCAAAACCGATGGTCTCTGTGTCAAACTGCTTTGCCAGGAAGTCGATGTTCTCGGGGCTGGCGGCCACAACTGCCACGCCGGAACCGGCAAAGGTAACCTTGGAGGTGGACATGAATGTGTATACCATGTGGGGGTTGCCTGCCTCTTTGCATGCAGCAACAATGTCCATCACGTGATCCTGATCATTGGGATACAGGTGGTGAATGCAGTAGGAATTGTCCCAGAAAATGCGGAAGTTGTTGCAGCAGGGCTTAAGGTTGGCCATGCGTGTTACAACCTCATCGGAGAAAGTAATGCCTGTAGGGTTGGAGTACTGGGGAACGCACCACATACCCTTGATGTCGGGATCTGTGCTGACCAGCTCCTCAATGGTATCCATGTCGGGGCCATCGGCATTCATCTTGACTGTAATCATCTCGATGCCCAGGTCCTGGCAAATCTTGAAGTGACGGTCATATCCCGGTGCGGGACACAGGAACTTAATCTTAGCTGAATCCAACCATCTGTCGCCTCCCAACACACCGCGAAGCATGCTGTTGGCAACAATATCGTACATAAGGTTAAGGCTGGAATTGCCGCCAATCATAACGTTATCAACGGAGTAACCCAGCAAATCTGCAAACAGCTGTCTTGCCTCGGGCAATCCCTTGGGCAGACCATAGTTACGGATATCCGCATTTGTTCCCTTTGCAATGAAATCCGAGCTCTTGACCTTAAGCATAGCTCCGGACAAATTGAGCTGCTCAGTTGCAGGACGGCCTCTGCGAATATCGATGTTGAGGTTCATGTCAACATAATTGCTGTACTCATTCAGCAGTGCCTTGTATGTGCTCTCAGAACAAACCTTGTATCCCATATAAACTCCCTATGTATAAAATTCAATGGTGAGTTTATCATACCGAGAGATGTTGTTCAATCGGCGAAACCTACAAGCATTTACATAAATGGGCATAAAAATTTTCGCCAATTATCTTATTTACCGTTTTCTCGCTGTAGTTCTTCTTCAGAAGGTATTCTGCCACCCTTTTGTGCTCAAAAACGCCGCAAAAGTCGGTGTATTTGTTGGAGAATCCGTCCCAATCGCTGCCCAGGCCGATGTTGTTGACCCCCAGGAACTGCAGTGCATGGTCGATATGTGCGTACACATCGTCTATGGTGGGTATACCCTCCTCCTTGAGGAAAAAGGGCACATAGCTGATTCCCACAAAGGCCTCTCTGTCCCCCAGGGCCTGTAGCTGTTTGTCCGTCAAGTTACGAGGGTGCACACATAGGGCGTCGCAATTAGAATGGGTGGCAAACAGGATGTTATCACTGCCGTGCTCCATTACGTCCCAGAAAGTCTGCTCCGACATGTGTGAGCAGTCTACCCCCATTCTCAAATCAGCCATGTTTTTAAGCAACATTCTGCCCCAGTGAGTCAGACCGGTATCCCTGGTCTCTGTGCCAAACTTAGCATCTGCTCTGGGTCCGGTGGAAGCTCCACATCCTATTTCGTTGTCGTCATTCCATGTGAGTGTGATAATGCGGATTCCGTCGTACCAGAGGCTGGGCAGCACGTCCATGTTCCTCTCCAGTACCGCTCCGTTTTCCAGAGTCATAACCGCTGCCACACGGCCTGTTTCCAGGGCCATATCCAGGTCCTGTCGGTTGCGAACTATTACAACCCTGTCCCCCATTTTGGACAGCTGCCTGCGGATATCCACCATATAGTCAAGGTAGCGTTCGTAGAGTTCCGGGTCTGTGCCGTTTGCCTTGGGGACCGAGGAGTCCACAAAAACGGCCAGGCATTGAATCCACTGTTTGCTGATGGTCAATGCTCTGCGGAAGTCAAAGTCCATTGTGTTTTGCAGCAGGTCTCCTCTGTCAGGTCGGAGAACTAACTCTGTTGCGGTGTCGCAATGTGCATCGGCGTAGATCATTAGAAGGCCTCCTCTATTATGTTTACATATGGTGAATGGTTGCCCATAGTTACCGAAACCACATCAAATCTGATGTCTGCCCAGGCCAGCTCCCCATGTTGGTGAATATAGTACTCAGCCAATCTTCTGAGCCTCATGCGCTTGGGGCCGTTAACTGCCTCCTCGGGCGTGCCCCATTTGTCACCGGACCTTGTCTTAACCTCTGCTATAACCAATGTGCCTTGGCCTATACAAATCAGGTCCGCCTCGCCTATTCCCCTGACATGATACTGTCTCTCCAATATGGTGTAGCCTCTGGCCTTATATGCCTCTGCAGCCAGGTCCTCTCCCAAATTGCCCAGTCTCTTGGCCCCTCCGTTATCACTCATTCCTGCTGAATTTGGTACAGAAACTACGCCTGTGAATAGGTGTCAAACCGTACTTTCGGATGGCCTCTATGTGGTCTGCTGTGCCGTAGCCCTTGTGCTTGGCAAAGCCATATTCGGGGTATAATTCGTCCATTTCCAGCATTATCCTGTCTCTGGTTACTTTGGCTAAAATAGAAGCTGCTCCTATGGTATATGACATTGCGTCGCCCTTGATGATAGGCACCACGTTAACGCCAGGTATATCCAGTTTGACGGCATCTACCAGAGCAGTCGCGGGAGTCACCTGCAAAATAGAGTCCCTCATGCCCTGTTTGGTTGCCTCTAATATGTTAATTGAATCGATAATTTCTCTGTCCAACAGCTGTACTGAATAGGACTGTGCATATTTGATAATCAGGTCGTAGAGGGCCTCTCTAACTGACTCGCTGATTTTCTTGGAATCGTTGATGCTGTTAAGCATGGGGTCAAAGTCCGCCAGGCATCCTGAGGCTCCTGCCTCAATAATGTCTCTGGGAAATGTCACCGATGCCACACTGACCGGGCCTGCCAAAGGGCCTCTGCCAGCCTCGTCTGTGCCACTAACCGGACCCAGATCTATGTATGTAGTCTCGTAGTTAAATTTAATTGGATCAATCGGGTTGATTTTTCGCATGTTTACCCCTGTTTAACTGCTCCAGACGCAGTTCCTCCGCCTGTCTTGCAAAATCCTCCACATCTGACACTCTGTCGATGGTCAGTCTGCCCATCCTGCCCTCTCTGAAATCGTGTAGTATCAGGGCGGCGGCCTTCTCATAATCTATGGCACCGCCGGAAATACGGCAGCCCCTCCTGATGCCTATGGCCTCCAACACGTCCAGAGGCGCCATTTGAGACGCATCCTGTATGCCGTATCTGTCTCCTATACAATTGGGATATTGACTCTGTAAAAACTTGATAAACTCGATGGACAGCTCTGCAATATCCAGAACGTCCTCCTTGATGGCTCCCGTAAATGCCAGACGAAGGCCGATGGCGGGGATCTCGAACTTGGGCCACAGCACGCCGGGGGTGTCCAGCAGCTGAATGTTGCCCACGTCTATCCATTGCTTGCCTCTGGTTACGCCAGGCTTGTCTCCTGTAGACGCGGCGGCTCTGCCTGCCAGGGAATTGATCAACGTGGATTTGCCTACATTGGGAATACCCACAATCATAGCCTTGACGGGCTGAGGCCTGCGTCCCTTGTCCCTCTGGGCCTGAATCTTGTCGGCCATGATATTGTACGCTGCAGTAGCCACCTGCATGGCCTGCTTGCGTTCCTTGGAATTAATAAAAAGACAGGGTATTCCCTTGCTCTTGAAATACTCCTGCCATGTCTCTGTTACTGCGGGATCCGCCATATCGCTGCGGTTAAAAACCATGAGGCGGCGCTTGTCCCCCAGCATCCTGTCAAAATCAGGATTGTCCCCGGACAGAGGCACTCTGGCGTCCATGACCTCAATAACCATATCCACCAGGGATAAGTTCTCACTGATCAATCTCTTTGCCTTGGCCATATGGCCGGGAAACCACTGAATCTGCATAATTACTTAATTGAACCTCTGCTGTCTGAGGGACCGATCCTATAGAACACCTTGCCCTTGATACGGGAAACCTCGATAAGTCCTACTTTATCGTCTCTGCTGTCGATGCTGATAGCTCTGTTGTCTCCCATTACAAATACATATCCCTCGGGCACCTCAATGGTGTCGCCGGAGGATCCGGGCATGGTCATCACGCTGTCGGAAAGGTACTCCTCGTCTAACAATTCGCCGTTAACATACACTCCGCCCTTGCCATCAAAATGCACGGTATCTCCGCCCACTGCGATGATCCTCTTGATGTAGTCCTTCTCTCCGGGGTTGGTCACAGGCAGTGCGTCAATCCACATGCCGTACTTGCCCTCCTCGATGATAAACACGATAATGTCGCCACGGGCAGGCTCGTCAACCAGATACACAAATCTGTTAATCAAAACCTTGTCCCCTGAGCTACAGGTGGGGTACATAGATGACATCTGAACCTGTATGGTCATGATGCCAAATCGCCTGATGAGTCCTCCCACCACAAGTGCGATCAGAATAACTGCTACCCAGGACAAAATCTCCCTCACGATGCCCTTACCTTTTGGCTTTTTGTCAGCCTCAGCAGTATTATCTCCGGTGCACTCCGCGCAGTCACAGGTCTCTCCGTCCACAGTCTCTGTGTCCACTGCCTCTGTCTCTACAGGCTCCGCATTTTCAATGTCTGTTGAATTGTTAATGTTGTTAAATTCGTTTTCCATATCAGTATTATATCTCATTTTCCGTGATTCAAAAAGAGTTCTTGATCTCTTTGTCCCTGCGAAATTCCAAAATTTCTCAGAACCCGGTCTGTTCAAGTCTCTCCGCTCCAATGACCCTTGCAAAAAAGAATACCGACACAGGAATGCCCATGTCGGTATGTGTTTCTTTTAACCCATTGCGGTCGTCCGGCACTGCGGACAGTTGATTAAAGCTTCTCCTTAATCTTAGCAGCCTTACCGGATCTGCCGCGCAGGTAGTAGAGCTTAGCTCTGCGAACCTTACCTCTGCGAACAACCTTGATAGACTCGATACGGGGTGAGTTGACGGGGAAAACTCTCTCTACGCCAACGCCGCTAGCAATACGTCTAACTGTGATTGTCTCGTTGATGCCGCTGCCCTTGTGTGCAATGAGAACGCCCTCATATGCCTGAAGTCTCTCGCGGTTGCCCTCAACGATCTTGCACATAATGTGAAGTGTGTCGCCGATGCTGAACTGAGGAATATCTGATCTCAGCTGCTCAGCTTCAATTGCCTTAATGTAATCCATAGAATCCTCCTGAAATCGTGAGCGTTCATACCCGTCATATACGGCAGCGGAGCGCTGAAATTAATTTCGTCCGCACAAAAACAAGGCATTCTTGCGCAGAACAGGCAGATAATACCACAAC
>JAFVXO010000090.1 GCA_017501105.1 Clostridia bacterium
AGAGGACCGTCATGCTGACTGGCGACGATGAAAAGATTGGCAGAGCCGTGGCGGAGGAACTAAACATAGATGAATATCATGCAGGACTTCTGCCCTATCAGAAGGTGGAGAGATTAGAGACCCTGGACAGCCACAAGCGCCCAGGAAGCAAATTGGCTTTTGTGGGGGATGGCATCAACGATGCCCCTGTTTTGGCCCGTGCGGATGTGGGCGTGGCCATGGGCGGCCTTGGATCAGATGCGGCCATCGAGGCAGCGGATGTGGTCATAATGACCGACGAACCCTCTAAGCTGGTGGAGGCCATTGAGATAGCCAGGGCCACAAGGCGAATTGTAGTACAGAATATCGTCATCTCTCTTACTATTAAAGGAGTGTTCCTTGTCCTTGGTGCCTTTGGCATCGCTGGAATGTGGGAGGCGGTGTTTGGTGACGTGGGGGTTGCCCTGATTGCCGTGTTTAATTCAATGAGAATGCTGAAGAAATAAGAAAAGCACTTGTTTTCACAAGTGCTTTCTTGGTGGAGATTAGGGGAATCGAACCCCTTACCTCCTGCGTGCAAAGCAGGCGCTCTACCAGGTGAGCTAAACCCCCATAAATTGTGGCTATCTCTCGACAGCTTGGTCATTATAGCACAGCAGTTTTTCGAATGCAACACCCTAAACTTATATTTTTTGCTATTGCAAAAGCAAGTTCCACCCCTTGTTACAACAGAGGTGGAACTTTTTCAAGCGGCAGTATAATTTGGAGGTCATATGCCAAGATATCATCCAAGCAGTGTGTCCAGCAGCATCATAGCTGCAAAACCCAGTGTTACGCCTATAGTTCCCATGTAGGAATGGGGCCCTGCCTGGGCTTGAGGAATCAGCTCCTCAGCCACTACATAGATCATGGCGCCTGCGGCAAAGGCCAATATGTAAGGCAGTGCCGGTGCAATCAACCAGGTCAAAACCAATGTAACCAATGCACCGATGGGTTCTACAATCCCTGAGAGCACGCCCATCATAAATGCCCGCCCCTTGCCCTTTCCGGCTGCGGCCAAGGGCATTGAAATAATTGCTCCCTCGGGAAAGTTCTGTACGGAGATACCAATTACCAAAGACATGGCGGCAGCGGTGGTAACAGCATCTCCTCGAATCAATCCTGCAAGGGTGACACCTACAGCCATGCCCTCAGGCAGATTGTGCAGAGTTACAGCCAACATGACCATGTTCCTCTTGCTCTGGGATGTAGTCCCGTCGGGATTGCTGCTGTGCCTGGTAATCCATCGGATCAGTATATCCAGCAACAATAGAAACAGAGCTCCTACCAGGAACCCGGTTACAGCAGGGATGCTGGGTACTACTCCTGCCTCCTCCGCCATCTCCAGT
Source organism: Clostridia bacterium (assembly GCA_017501105.1). Lineage (GTDB taxonomy): Bacteria > Bacillota > Clostridia > RGIG7378 > RGIG7378 > RGIG7378. The sequence goes on from JAFVXO010000090.1 coordinate 1,368, forward strand.
GCAGGCAGCAGCAGGGACCATACGGATGCCGCAATCATAACGCCTGCAGCAAAGCCGGACAGAGTTTTGTTGACTCTGGGGTTTAGGGACCGCTTGAGAAAGAGTGCCATGGCAGCACCCAGGATAGTTCCGATCCATGGCAGCATTATGCCTAGGACAACAACTAAATCTTCCTTCATTCTACCTCGCGCCGCAGGGCGCAGCATGTGTCTGTTTTAATCTATGCGCCTGTAGGCAGATGGTTACAGGCAAAGTAAAAGAGAGCCCGATTCATGGACTCTCTTTGTCTGTGTTTGTTCCTCTATTAAAATGCTGATCTAAAAATCTTAGTGGCAAATAGTTCTCTCAGTTTCCTTGTCGAAGATGTGCATCTTCTTGATATCAAAGGCAACTGTGATGTTGTCCTCGGGACGGGCCTTGGAGCTGGGGTGAACCTTAGCTGTTACGCTGTTGCCGTCGATGATGAGGTAGAGCAGTGTCTCTGCACCAAGTCTCTCAACAACCTCAACCTTGGCGTTAACAGTTCCAAGAGGATTGGACTCGATAGCCTCGGGCTGATCGGAAATGTTCTCGGGACGAATTCCCAGGTAAACTTCCTTGCCCATATAGCCGCCAGCCTTGATAGCCTCAACCTTGTCCTCAGGGAGAACGATCTGAGTTCTCTTACCGAACTCTGCAACTACGCGACCCTCGTCGTCCTTCTCGATACGAGCAACGATGAAGTTCATCTGGGGGCTGCCAATGAATCCTGCAACGAACAGGTTGTCAGGTCTGTTGTAAAGAACTACAGGGCTCTCAACCTGCTGGATAATACCGTCCTTCATAACTACGATACGAGTACCCATGGTCATAGCCTCTGTCTGGTCGTGTGTAACGTAGATGAATGTGGTCTGCAGCTTCTGGTGGAGCTTGGTAATCTCTGTTCTCATCTGAACACGGAGCTTAGCATCCAAGTTGGAGAGAGGCTCATCCATAAGGAAAACCTTGGGCTCACGAACGATAGCACGTCCAAGAGCAACTCTCTGTCTCTGACCACCGGACAGAGCCATGGGCTTTCTGTTCAGCAGGTGCTCGATGCCGAGGATGCGGGCGGCCTCCTCAACGCGTCTCTTAATCTCGTCCTTAGGTGTCTTGCGGAGCTTAAGACCAAAGGCCATGTTGTCAAATACTGACATGTGGGGGTACATAGCGTAGTTCTGGAATACCATTGCGATGTCTCTGTCCTTGGGTGCGATGTCGTTAACAACTCTGTCGCCAATCTTTATCTCGCCCTCAGAAATCTCTTCCAAACCGGCGATCATTCTAAGTGTAGTAGACTTTCCGCAACCGGAAGGACCTACGAAAATAACAAATTCCTTGTCGGCGATGTTCAGGTTAAAATCCTTAACGGCCAGAACATTGCCAGCGTATCTCTTGTATACATTAATAAGTTGTACACTTGCCATGAGTTTTACCTCCATTATTGAACTACCAGTATGATAGCAAAACACCTTTCAAAATACATCGGTAACTTCCCATGAAATCCCCGCGCCCTTTTTGTCACATTTGCATAAGCTTTTTTTGCCCGTAGAATCGTGAATGATTTTATCGAAAATCCGAGTCAAAAGGTGTTTTTTGTACGCAAAAACAGACATTTTGTGCAAATTATACAAACTGCATTATTTATGTTATAATATAGGCAATATCGACAAAGGAAATTGCGTCGAGTATAATTTTTCCTTGAGTTTATCGAGCAAGGGATTTGTATTTTTTGTCCGGAGGAGCACACATATGACCCAGAGGATGTTTCAGACATTGATCAACCAGGCCAAGGCAGTTATTGACCGCGAATTTGGCATCGTCAACAGCAACGGCGTTATCGTCGCATCCAACAACGAGCGACATATCAACACCTACTTGGATGAGTATGACGAGGTTTTGGCGGCTCGCCAGGAGACATATGTTTTAGACTCCAGCACCTACATTAACATAGGCAACAGAGTCAAGCCTGACTTCCTGGGATATGTCCGCGGCACCGGCGACAACTACGCCGTGGCACTGCATATGCTGCTGATCAGCGCCTATGAGATCAAGAACTTCTACGATGAGAAGTATGACAAGAACCGCTTCCTCAAGAACGTACTGCTCAACAACGTCCTCCCCGCAGACATGATCCTGCGTTCCAGAGAGCTGGGAGTTGACGTAGACCAGCCCAGACTGGCACTGTTGATTCGCACCGAGCGGGAGAAGGAGGTTGCAGTTTACGATGTGCTGCAGCACATGTTCCCCGATCCTGACGAGTGCTGTGTTATCGTTATCGACGAGGGCAACATCGCTCTGATTCGCAAGCTGTCTCCCACAGATGGAGATGAACAGATTGAGCGCATGACACAGGTTATCCACGATACCCTCTGCACAGAGACCATGATTCCTGCCAAGATTGGCGTAGGCAGCAAGGCCTCATCCATCAAGGAACTGACTCGTTCTTTCAAGCAGGCCCAGGAGGCTATCGTTATTGGCAAGATCTTCGAGGAGGACAAGGACATTTACATGTACTCCAAGCTGGGCATCGGCCGACTGGTATATCAGCTGCCTATTACCGCCTGCGAGCTGTTTATCAACGAGATTTTCAAGGACGATTCTCTGGAGACGCTTGACGAGGAGACCATGACCACTATTCTCAAGTTCTTCGAGAACAACCTCAACGTTTCCGAGGCAGCCAGACAGCTGTATATACACAGAAACACCTTGGTTTACAGACTGGAGAAGATTCAGCGCAACACCGGCCTGGACCTGACCAACTTCGACCATTCCGTAGTATTCTACATTGCAATACTGCTTAAGAAATACTTGGCAAACAAGAGGGACAGCAAACTATGACGCAAAAGGCCATTTCCTTCGATCAGGTTTACAAGACCTACGGCAACGGCGTTGAAGCCCTGGAAAATGTATCCTTTTCGGTGGATGAGGGCGAGTTTGTGTTCGTAACCGGAGCCAGCGGTTCCGGCAAATCAACCATGATAAAACTTCTCCTCAGGGAGATCAACGTTACATCCGGCCATATATCAGTTTACGGGGAGGATATTACCCAGCTGACCCATGACCGGATTCCTTTTTTGCGCCGCAGTTATGGCGTAGTATTCCAGGATTTTAAGCTGCTAATGGATCGCACGGTCTATGAGAACGTGGCCTTTGCCATGAGGGTGGTGGGGGCTTCTCCTGCGGAGATCAGGCGCAGGGTTCCCGACGTGCTGTTTCTCACTGGACTTACAGCCAAGGCCAAGGTATACCCCAGCGAATTGTCCGGCGGCGAGCAGCAGAGGGTGGCTATTGCCAGAGCTGTGGCAAACAACCCAAAAATACTGTTGGCAGACGAGCCCACAGGAAACCTGGATCCGGAGATTGCGGACCAGATTATGGACCTGTTTGAGGACATCAACGAGGCAGGCACTACGGTTATTATGATCACCCACGCCAGAGACTTGGTGGACAGGATGCACAAGCGAGTGCTATCCATGGAGCGGGGATGCCTGGTCAGAGATCAACAGGATGCACAATACGCCTCCGGAGAGGAGCTGCCACATGAAGATTAAGCAGTTATCCTACGGATTGTCCGAGGGCATACGCAATATCAAGAAAAACGGCATGTCAGCCCTAATGTCGGTGGGCATTGTTATGGTGTCACTGCTCATTATGAACCTGATATTCTCGGTAACATTGGTTATTAAGACCAATGTTGGCAAACTGGCTGAGACGGCCCAGGTGGAGGTGTTCTGCGACCCCAAGGCCACTGCAGAGGAGATTGCCGCCGTCGCATCCGCTATCGACGACCTGGATGGAGTCAAGGGAGTTACTGAGCGGAGCCAGGAGGACAACTACCAGCTCTACAGAGAATACCTGGGAGAGGAGGCATACCTGCTGGACCAGTACGACAGCAGCATTATGTCCGCTTCATTTGTGATTGACCTGGAGAACGTGTCCTACGGCGAGGCCATAGTGTCCGCCATGGAACAGGTGAACAGGGTACAGAGTGTGCAGTATCCAGGTAAAGCAGCCAGAGTTATAGAGAGTGTAGCTACAGGCCTGGACGTGGCCAACATAGTGGTCACAGCATTCCTGTGTATTGCCTCCGCATTTGTAATTTCCAACACCATCAGGATTGCCCTTATGACCCGCAAGAGGGAGATTGGCATCATGAGATTGATTGGAGCCACCGACGAATACATTCAACTGCCATTTTCTGCAGAGAGCGTGCTGCTTTCCCTGATTGGCGCGCTGTTGGCACTGGTTACAGGGGGAATTATTTATTCTGCTCTGGCAAGCGGCATACAGAGCAACCTGGCAGAAGGAGGGCTCACATACATTCAGATGCTTCCTCTGTGGAGGATTGTGATATTTACAGCTCCCATGGACATTGTGCTCAGCATTCTGCTGGGTTACCTGGGCAGCAGGAGATCCCTGCGCAAATACCTGGAGGTCTGATATGAGGAGAATTCACCGCTCGGCTATATTGGCCATCCTTTGCACCTCTTTGGTAGTGTTGGTGGCATGGGCAGCCATGTTTTCCGCAGGAGCAGACCAGCTTCAGGAGGAATACGACGAAATCTGGCAGAGACTGGAGGACGTGGACTGGCTGATGAAGCAAAACGAGGCCGATAGACAGCAGGCCATAGTGGATGCCCAGAACTATCTGGATCAATTGCAGCAGGCCGAGACACAGTTGAATCTGACCCAGGACAAGATCGACTACGTGCTGGCAGAGATGGCATCCATTGAGGCTGAGTACAACAGGGCTATAGAGGAGTACGACCAGCTCTACGAGAGGGCTGCAGTGCGACTCAACATCAACTTCCAGAACCGCAACACATCCATGTTGGACATGATTTTTGGCTGCGATAGCCTGATGGAGTCCCTGAGGATGATGTTCTTTGGAGTGCAGGTTTCCGGCGAGGACGTGGAGCTGCTCAAGCAACTGGAGGCAGCCAAGGAGGACCTGCAGCAGAAGCACGACCTGCTCTACGAGGACAAACTGGCCCTGACATTGCAACAGGCAGGAGAGGGTGCCTCTATGGAGGAGATCATGGCTCTGTATGCCGATGCCCAGGACCAGCTCCGCAGCATCGAGAGTATGTATCTGGAACTACAGCGCATGGAAGACGAGATGTTGGCAGAGTCCGACAGACTTGCCCAGCTGATTCAAGAGGAGGAGGCCAAGAAGCAACAGGCTGCCGCTACGCCTACCCCGACGCCCAAGCCCCAGTCCACAGCAACTCCGCCACCCACATACACAGCTAAGTATATTTGGCCCTGCCCGGACTACCCCGGAATATCCTCATATTTCGGAATGAGGTTGCACCCCATATATAATGAATGGCGCATGCACAACGGCATTGACATTAACGCTGCCAACGCAACATACATTTTAGCATCAGCCGGCGGCACAGTTATTGCTGCTGAATGGATGGACGGATACGGTTATTGTGTTATGATTAGCCACGGCGAGGGCATTGTTACCCTGTACGCCCATTGCTCTGAGCTGCGGGTGTCCTACGGTGACAAGGTGACTCAGGGGCAGGTTATTGCTCTGGTAGGCAGCACCGGATTGTCCACAGGACCCCACTGTCACTTTGAGGTGAGACTGAATGGCACGCCGGTTAATCCACTGGAATACGTTCAGAAGTAAAAGGTAAAGGTAATAGGTAATAGGTAAGAAGTAAGAGGTAAGAAGTAAGAGGTAAGAGGGAAGAAGTATGGATTACGAGAACGAGAAGCAGATAGTAGAGCAGGAGACTATAGTAGAGCGCTCCGGCAACAGAGGCCGCGCCGTAATGGTTGTATTGGCGCTGTGTCTGGTGTTGGCATTGTCCTGTCTGACAACCTGGTTTGCCACAGCAACATTTTATGAGACCAAATACGCCGGAGAGTTCTCCATTGATGAGCTTTCAAACGTCATCGAGGACCAGAAGGCTCTGGAGAAGTTCCTCAGACAGTATGCACTGCTGAAGGACAACTTCTACTTTGGAGCCACAGACGCAGAACTGTTAGAGGGAGCTATGCAGGGCATGGCATCCGGCCTGGGAGATATATACACTATGTACTACACCGATGAGGAGTACGATGAATTCTACTCCGATATGTCTGGTAGCTACGCAGGCATTGGCGTATCTGTCACAATGGGAGCAGACAATCTG